>CAVDDT010000008.1:0-34094 GCA_963607765.1 Paratractidigestivibacter sp.
AGATAGTAAATCAAGCACGTTGCCGGTTAAAAGCTCTCGTTTGAGAGCTTTTTTTATTCTTCTTTTATCTTGATTTTTTTGGAATCCTTTATATTTGCTTTGCATTACTTTCATGCAAATATTTTACGAATGGATTATAGAAATTTTGATAATAGAAATGAAATGAAAGCATATATTTTCAATTTTTGAATTATCGAGTTATGCCAAATGATGAGGTTTTTATTCCTGATTATTTTTCTGGAATTATGACATTAATGCATATAATGTTTTAGTTAAATTAAAAGGCAAAACTTTTTCTTGTAGAAGGGAATCATGATACTCATTTTCTTGATTATAAAGATTTTAATGATTATGTTTCTATAGATATTTGAGATTATATGGAACTCAATTTTGATAAGAAACTGTAATATTGTTTCATTACCAAATGATTTTTTTATAATCACCAATTTTACTCTAATAGTTATATATTATATTTGTATGTATACAATACTTATGATGAGTATCTTTTAAACTGTTTTATCAGTGATGCCAGCAATCTTGAATGGTCTACCGCTTGAGGCAAAAATTGAATTAAAATATGTTCTATTATCTATGATTGCAAACGATTTTTAAATGGATTATTTATTATTGTAAGTGGCTTGAATTGAATAGAATTATTTTAAATGAGATTATAAATGAATCTTTTTAAAAACTTTAAAAAAATTTAAAATTACTCTTGCATTATTATTGAGATATGGTATTATTAATAAGCGCAGTAAATGCGTTATAATTATTGGGCCTGTAGCTCAGGTGGTTAGAGCGCACCCCTGATAAGGGTGAGGTCGTTGGTTCAAGTCCATTCAGGCCCACCAATTATATTATATTAACTTGGGGCATTAGCTCAGCTGGGAGAGCGCCTGCTTTGCACGCAGGAGGTCAGCGGTTCGATCCCGCTATGCTCCACCAAGTTGTTAAATAAGTCTCGTGAGAGACTTTTTTAATTTGTTTGAACTGATGAATTTTTTTATTATATACTGCAAAAGGGGTGCTTTTATGATTGTGGTAATTATATTGATTTTTTTATTTATTATTGTTGCTAGAAAAAGCTCAAAGAATTCTTATTTAAAACATTTAAATAGGATTAGAACTAATCCAAAAATTAGGAAAAGAAATTTTAGAAGAAGGGAATTTCCAGATAACCACATCGATCGAATGTAAATTGGGGTAGGAATTTTTGTTTTTCCAAGCAATAATTATTTGATGATTAAATGCGAAAGATGTGGAAATTCCGATTTGAATTATTTTTATAAAGGCCACAAGGGCTTGTATTGTCGTAAATGCGTTAGTTTTAAACGTATATTACTAGAAGATAAGATGTCTTCTTTTGAGTATGAAGTAAACGATAATTCTAGCTCTTTTTCTTTTGACTACAGTTTAACGCCTTTGCAAGATGAGATTTCAAATAAGTGTTTAGATTTAGTTAAAGATAATAAAGATGTATTGCTTAAGGCAGTATGCGGAGCTGGTAAAACGGAAATTGTGGTTAAGAGCATTTCTTATTTTTTAAAAAGAAAGAAGAAGGTTTGTTATGCAATTTCTAGAAAAGAAGTAGTTGTTGATTTATACAAAAGATTTAAAGGCATTTTTAAAGATGCAAATGTTGTGGCATTATACGGAGGCCATCATGAAGAACTTACAGGCGATTTAATAATTTGCACAACTCATCAGTTATTTAGATTTTACAAAACATTTGATTTACTTATTTTAGATGAAGTAGATGCGTTCCCCTTAGCTGGTAATACTGCGCTTGTTAATATTTCTTTAAATAGTTCTACAGGGCCTATAATCTTCTCTACAGCAACTGTTAATAATTTTTTGAATAATATATTAAAAAATAGAAATTATGAAAAATTAGAGCTTTATGTGCGACCTACGTATAAACCTTTGATCGTTCCTGAATTAATCATTTCTTTTAAATTATATTTATATCTATATTTATATTATTTGTTAAAGAGGATGAACACACAATGCATTATTTTTGTTTCAAACAAAAAGCTGTGTAGGAATTTGTATTATGTTTACAAATTATTTTTTAAATGCACGTATGTTTATTCTGATTTAAAAGAAAGAGATAAAAATATAAAAGATTTTAGAGATAAAAAGTATCAATTTATTTTTTCTACAACCGTACTTGAAAGAGGCGTTACGATTAAAGACGTGAATGTTATTATCTTGTGCATAGATCAAAACGTCTTTAATGAAGGCAGCTTGGTGCAAATGCTTGGCAGAGTAGGAAGAAACTTTAATAATCCTTATGGTGAATCTTATATATTGTCATCTAGAAATAATGATGAAATTGATAAAGCTATTAATAATCTTAAGGAGGCAAATAAAAAATATGAATTGTCTATATTGCGACAAAAAAATAAATAAGTATAGTTTGTACAGTCTTTTTATAGAGGAAGATATGTTATGCATAGATTGTAGAAAATTATTAAATTTAAAGAAAAAGACGTTTTATCTAGATAAATTAAGATGCGAGTCAATTTATGAATACGATTCTCTTTTTAAAACGTTGCTTCTGCAATATAAAGAATGCTACGACGAAGCACTTAAAAGTGTATTTCTCTATCGAATTGATATATATATTAGGATTAAATATATTGGCTACAAAATAGTTTATGTGCCAAGTAGCGAAGAAAAATTAAGAATTAGAGGCTTTAATCATTTAAAAGAAATATTTAGACCATTGGGTTTTAAAGAGGTTGAGGGCTTAAAAAAGAAAGAAGAACTTGTTCAAGAGGGAAAGGGTTTAAACGACAGAAAAAAGATGATGGATAATTATTACTACGAAGGCGAATATATAGATAGATTGTTGATTGTTGATGATGTATGCACAACAGGTTCCTCTCTTATTGGAATTTACAATGCATTTAAAGGGAAAACAGGGAAAATTAGAGCTTTTGTTTTAGCGAATGCTTTTAACGCAAGAAAGGGCTTTCAATGATTTAAGAATGTGATAAAATATAATCACAAAGACGAAGGAGTGGGATCTTAATGCAAGGGAAAGTAAAGAGATTCAACAAGACTAAAGGTTTTGGTTTTATCACTTGTGATGATGGCCAAGATGCATTTTTCCATTTCTCTGAACTTGTTATGGACGGGTTCAAGACAATTGATGAAGGTGCTAATGTTGAGTTTGACCTAGTCGAAGGCGAAAGAGGCCTTCAAGCTCATAATATAAAGAAGATATAAGTATATATAGGGCGTTTAAGAAGAGATTGCATATGCAATCTTTTTTTATCCACTTTTTTGTGTGGAAAAGTGGATAAAGTTGACTAAAAAGTTGACCGTTTTTTTCATATCTTTTAGTCAATAATAAAGATATGAATGAAGAGAATAAATGGATAACCTTAATTAGAGAAAACAACGATGATCTTGCTTATAGTAAAATACTTGCCAACTATGCAAACATGATTCAATCGATTATAACTAGCTTTGATTTGACTTATGGCAGTTATTGTGTAAACCGTGATGATTTATTCCAAGAAGGGAATATAGGCCTTTATGAAGCGTGTAAATCCTATCGAGAGGAATTTAAGACGAAATTTTCAACTTATGCTTATACAATAATCAAAAGAAGAATTCAACGTTTCTATTATGCAAATATCAAAACATATAAAGAGGAAATTTGTTCGATAGATAATGAAGAACTTATTGATCATTGTTCATATATGGTCTATGAAAATAATGATATTTATAGGGCTGAAATAGATAAAAGAGATAGGCTTGACAAAGTCCTTAATACTATGAGTTATGAAGATAGAGAAATTGTTAAGATGAGAATTAATAACTATAGCTATAAAGAAATATCAAGCAAACTCAACATAAATCCTAAAAGAATTGACAATCGCCTTGCTAGAATAAAAGAAAGGATTGCGAAAAATAATTTAGTGGCATAATTAAAAAGAGGTGAATCGTATGAGAAAAACACTAGAACCAAAAGCGTGGTTAACCCCTAATCCGGTTTTAATCATTGCTGCTTACAAAGAAGATGAAAATATTGCAATTATGAATGCAGCGTGGGGTGGAGTAGTTGATAATGATTTGATTGGTATAACTATTTCTAGTAATCACGATACAACTAAAGCGATTTTACATAAGAAATGTTTTACTATTTCTTTAGCTACAAAAGAGACTTGTCTAGCGGCTGATTATGTAGGTATTGTTTCTGGAAATAAAGAAAAAGATAAGTTTAACTTATCTCATTTAACATCCACTAAATCAGCTAATATTAATGCACCAATAATTAATGAAATGCCACTTTCTTTTGAATGTGAACTTGTAAGCTATGATGCCAACAGGGAATACCTATTGGCTAGAGTGGTTTCTATTTCGGCAGATAGTGCTATTATAGATGAAAACGGCAATATTGATATGCGTAAGTTCCATCCTATTTTCTTTAATCCACTAAATAATTACTACCATGAATTTGGTGATGTGGTAGGCAAAGCTTTTAAGTGTGGATTAATGATTAAAAATCAAAAATAATGGTACTGACTGTCTAATTTTTTAATTAAAAATAGGGAAATAAATAGTGCTACTATTTCAGCAACAGATAATGCCCACCAAATACCATTTAAGCCAAAAATAATAGGCAATGTTAGAACTGATATTATTTGCAGTAACATGCATCTTACAAATGAGATAAATGCACTTGCTTTGCCATTTCCCAAGGCTGTAAAAAAACCAGAAGCATAGATATTTACACCACTGAATATAAATGATACGGCATAAATTTTAAATGCAGATGTAGTTATTTCCATAAGTTCTTGATCGTATCCAACAAAAATCATTGAGATTTGTTTAGATAACAAGAAACATGAACTAAACATCAATATTCCTGTAAATCCAATGATTTTAAATGATTTCATTAGAATGTTGTTTAGTTCTTTTTTATTGTTTGCGCCATAGTTATAGGAAACGATAGGGTTTGTACCAATTGTGTAGCCTAGATAAATTGCTTGGAAAATCATTTGAGTATACATCAATACCCCGTATGCAGCAACACCATTTTCACCGGAATATTTTAATAATTGAAAATTATATAATATACCAACAACTGAAGATGAAATGGAACTCATTAACTCGCTGCTTCCGTTTGTGCAAGTATTGATTAAAGCATCTACATCCATAATTGGTTTTGTGATTTTAAGCAGACTATTATTTTTTCTTGAAAAATAGATGATGGGAATAAAACCACCGATACATTGGCCAATTCCGCTGGCGAAAGCGGCCCCTTGCACGCCCCATTTGAATACCGCGATAAAAAGAGTATCAAGAATCATGTTTGCTATTCCGGCAATAATCGTGATTGCGAACCCTAATTTGGGCTTTGTTGCCGTAACAAAAAATGATTGGAATAAGTATTGAAGCATGAAGGCAAAATTAAATCCCGCAATAATTTTTCCATATACTACTGCATCATCCATCATGTTTTCAGTAACTCCAACTAGTTTCGCAATGTCTTTGATAAGAATAATTCCAAAAACTGATGTAATGACACCAAGAACCAGTGTGAAGATTATTAATAAACTAAAGGTTTCATTAGCTTTTTCTTTGTTTCCTTGTCCTAATAATTTTCCAACTATAGCACTACCTCCAGTTCCTACCATAAAACCTAGAGAGGCGATTATCATAAGCGGAGGCCATATAAGGTTAACGGCTGCGAAAGCAGTTTTTCCTACATAATTTGAGATAAAGAATCCGTCGACAATACTATATATAGAAGTAAAAATCATCATTAGTATTGTTGGAATAGTGAATTTGAATAATTTTGAAAATGTGTAGTGTTGCGCTAATTTATTATCCATCTATTTTGTTAAACTCCTTTTCTAATTTACAAGCTAACTGTTCGTTTATTTCTAAATATTGTTCGATATCCTTTTTATTAAATGTATTAAACGCATCTATTTCAGCATCAATAATCTTATCAATGGTTTTTTCACAATACTTAATTCCATTTGAAGTGAGGCAGATACGCTTTAATTTGTTTTCTTTGACTAACTCAATAATTCCTTCTTTTTCCAATTTTTTTAAAGAAGAATTAATTGTTTGTTTAGGTTCTCCTGTCTCTTCAACGATTTTTTGACAATATGGAAGACATGTTTCACTTCTTACCAAATACAAAATAAGATAATGACTGTAGGGTATGTCTAATTTTTTACTAATGAGTCTATATAAATTATCGGTGTAATAGAACGTCTTATTAAATCTATATAATTGTTTGGTTACTTGTTTCATAATTACTTAGTCCGAAAGCGGACTAAGTAATTATCCTTCAATAAAAAGTTAAAGTCAAGTATAATAGACAAAGTGTAAAAAAGGAGAATACTTGTGTTAGAAATACTTAAAAGTATCTTGTTTGGTATAGTGGAAGGAATTACTGAATGGCTTCCAATTTCTAGTACTGGACATATGATTTTATTAAATCAATTAGTTACTTTGAATGTTAGTGAAGAGTTTTACTCAATGTTTGAAGTTGTAATACAGCTTGGAGCTATTATGGCTGTTGTGGTACTTTATTGGCATAAAATTTGGCCATTTGGCAAAAATTTAAAACACCCAGTTAGAGAAGAAGGAATTCTAAAATATTTTGATAAGCCAAAGTGGGAAATGTGGATTAAGATTTTGGTTGCATGTATCCCGGCTGCGGTGGTTGGGTTATTGTTCAATGATTATTTTGAAGCATTATTCTATAACTATGTTTCGGTTGCGATAGCTCTTATTGTGTTTGGTGTTGCGTTTATTGTTGTAGAAACAGTTAATAAAGGAAAGAAAGCTAAAATTGATTCTATTTCAAAATTAGATTATAAAACAGTAATATTGATAGGTGTGTTCCAACTTATTGCGGCTATTTTCCCTGGAACAAGTAGAAGTGGTGCAACAATAGTTGGCGCTTTAATTTTAGGAGTAAGTAGATCGACTGCGGCAGAATTTACTTTCTTTCTGGCAATTCCTGTAATGTTTGGCGCATCATTGCTCAAGATTGTAAAATTTGGATTGGCATTTACAGGGATGGAATTTTTAATCCTTATCGTCGGAATGCTTGTGGCATTTGTGACTAGTGTGTTTGTTATTAGTTTCTTGATGTCATATATTAAAAAACATGATTTTAAAGTATTTGGGGTATATAGAATTGTTCTTGGAATAATTGTTCTAGCTTATTATTTTTTGGCTGTATTGTAAAATTATTGTAAAATTGAGTTAGTCAAATAAGGAGTTTTTATGAAAATTGTAAATACAGAACAGTTTAATGAAATAAGAAACAAAGGAAATGTGGTTGTTGATTTCTATGCGGATTGGTGTGGACCATGTAAGATGCTAGGACCAGTTTTAGAAGAAGTTAGCAAAGACTATAATGATATAAATTTTGTGAAGGTTAATGTAGATGATAACGAAGATCTTGCGGCAGAATTTGGTATTATGTCTATTCCTTGTGTTTTTATGATGAAAAACGGTGAAGTTGTTAATAAATTTTTAGGTTCTTTAGGTGAAAAAGCGGTTAGAGAGCATTTGAATAAGGCATATAAGTAGACTTTTAGTCTACTTTTATTTTTGTGGTAAAAATGTCACTATCGGATTTAATAAAGCTTCTTGGGGGAGTCTCGTTGTTTCTGTTTGGTATGACAGTAATGGGAGACAGTCTTAAAAAAGTAGCCGGATCAAAACTTGAAGTATTTTTGTATAAATTAACAGACAGTCCTATAAAAGGAATTCTTTTAGGCACTGGAGTTACCGCTATAATTCAATCATCAAGTGCTACTAGTGCAATGGTAGTTGGCTTTGTTAATTCAGGAATGATGAAATTAAAACAAGCCATTGGCATTATTATGGGAGCCATTATTGGCACAAGCATTACTGGATGGATTATTTCTTTATCATATATTGGAACAGGTAGCTCTGGCATTTTAGAGCTTCTTTCAACAAGCTCGCTAAGTGCCGTTATTGGCGTTATAGGAATTGCGCTTATCATGTTTAGTAAAAAGCGTAAACAAAAAAACATTGGTGAAATATTACTTGGTTTTACAGTTCTTATGGTCGGCATGGAACAGATGTCTTCTTCGGTAAGCGGGCTTAGGAGTGATCCTGTCTTTTTAAATTTGTTTGTTACACTTTCAAATCCACTTTTAGGCATTTTATTTGGTTTGGCTTTTACAGCTCTAATTCAAAGCGCTAGTGCGGCTGTTGGCATCATCCAAGCCTTATCAACAACAGGTGTAATTACCCTTAATACAGCGGTTCCGATTATGGTTGGAATTGCGATTGGCGCATCTTTGCCTGTAATAATTTCTTCAATTGGCGCAAATGGTGAAGCTAAAAAAGCTGCTTTTTCCTATCTAGTCATCGATTTTTTGGGTGGCATTATAGTTACAATCCTTTTCTATATAAGTTCTATTTGGCTAAAACAACAATATGAAGTTATTGTCAATCCGGTTTCAGTTGCTTTGGTTAATACCATTTTAAGAATCATTATGATCGTTATACTCTTTCCATTTATTAGCGTTATAGAAAGGATTGTAGGTTTCATAATTAAAGACGATAATTCTAAAGATGAGATGTTGCAAGAAGTATATAAACTAGAAGACCGTTTCTTGGAATATCCGCCTTTAGCTATCGAAAATGTTTCGGCTGCTATAAATGCAATGGCAGATAAGACTTTAAGTATTACTTTTGCCTCTATGGAACTTTTAAATAATTATTCTGAAAAAGGATATGAGGAAGTAGAAAAGAAGGAAGAAATAATTGATGAATATGAAGATAGGATAAATGTTTATCTTACTAAAGTGGCATCTAGGTCATTAACAGGTTACCAATCAAGATTAGTTGGAAGATACTTACGTAGTGTTGGTGATTTAGAAAGAATAAGTGACCATGCATTAAACATTGCTCAAATCGCTACCAAGATGAGCGAGGAAAATATTTCTTTTTCAAATGAAAGCAAAAAGGAACTAGATGTTTTATATAATGCGATTAAAATGGTAACCACAATGGCAGTCGATAGTTTTATTGCAAATGATGAAGAAACTTCATATAAGATTCAGCCTCTTGAACAAGTGATAGACAAAATTACTGATCAGCTAGGTGAGAATCATATCTTTAGATTACAAAATGGTGGCTGTAATATAGAGAATAGTTATGTGTTCAACGATATCCTAAACAATTATGAAAGAGTATCTGACCATTGTTCAAATATTTCCTTGGCAACAATTGGCTTATACAAAAAAGAGCTCGATACTCACAACTATGAGATTGAAATAAGAAAAGAAGATAAATTCAAAGAATTGTATAAGGAATATTTAGAAGTGTTAAATTATTCGAGAATTGATAAGAAATGCTAAGATTTAATCTATAATTTAAGTATGCGTTATGCTCAAATTAGAAAAACAGATATAAGTAATGGACCTGGTATTAGAATAAGCATCTTTGTTCAAGGATGTAGCTTTCATTGCAAGAATTGTTTTAATAGTGAAACTTGGGACTTTGATGGTGGTAAAGAGTTTACTAATAAAGAATTAGAATATTTACTAACACTTGGTGAAAACACACACACTAAAGGTTTATCAATACTTGGAGGTGAACCACTCCATCCAAACAATGTAGATACAGTAATAGAAATATGTAAAGCCTATAAAGAAAAGTTTCCTGATAAAACAATATGGTTATGGACTGGTTTTACTTATGAGAATTTAAATGATAAACAAAAAGAAGTTCTTAAATATCTAAATGTTCTAGTAGATGGACAATTTGTTGATGAACTAAAAGATTTTAGGCTCAAGTATTGCGGTTCTAGTAATCAAAGGGTAATAGATGTTAATAAGACATTAGAAAATAATGTGATTATTTTATGTGAATAAGGAGTTTTATGTTAGAAATAAAAATTAAATATCATAGTGATATTGAACATATAGTTTTAAATTCTTGTGGAGATTGGATTGACCTTAGAAGTGCTGAAGACGTGGATTTAAAAGCTGGCGATTTTAAGATTATTTCTCTAGGCGTTTCAATGAAACTGCCGGAAGGATATGAAGCTCACATTGTTCCTCGTTCAAGTACTTTTAAAAAATGGGGTATCATTCAAGCTAATCATATGGGTGTTATAGATAATTCTTATTCTGGTGATGGGGATATTTGGTGCTTTCCAGCTATCGCCTTAAGGGATACACACATTTACAAAAATGATCGAATTTGCCAATTTAGATTATTTAAAAATCAAGAAGATGTTGAATTTGTCCAAGTTGAACATCTTGATGATGTTAATAGAGGCGGCTTTGGTTCAACAGGAACAAATTAATTTATCTCAAGATAGAAATTTGCGGGTTATGTTTCTATAATTATTAAGTTGTTATGATGAAACGACTTAAAGACGATAATGATGGCGTTTTGTGCTAAAATTACCTTATGGAAATATTGCTTACACTTAAAAATATGGACAATTTGTTTAAGATTGCCTATAAAGAGATTGATGGTTTAGTTTTTGGCGGACCTTTTTCTTTGTGCTTTGATTTTGATCTTGAACAAATTAAAAAAATAAATGAATATTGTTTGAATAATGGCGTTAAAAGATATATTACCGTGGATACATTTATTTGTGAAGGAGATAAAGTTGCTTTGTATGAATACTTTGATTTCCTAAAAGAAATTAATCCTGATGGCGTTTATTTTACTGATCTTGGCGTTATTAAGGCTGCTAGTAATGTTGGCTTAGGGAATTGCTTGATTTATGATCCAGATACGTTTATGACCAATTCGCTTGATGTTAATTTTTATGTTAGACAGAAAATTGGGATTGTTTTGGCACGCGAATTAACTCTTGAGGAAGTAAATAAGATAGTTGATAAAAATCCCAATGAAGTTGACATGCAAGTGTTTGGCCATTTAAAGTTATCTTATTCTAAACGCAAATTTTTAAGCAACTATTTTAAACATATTGATTCAGATGTAAATGTGGAAGGAAAAAGAAGTATTCGTCTTATTGAAGAAAATAGAGAATATTCTTTGCCCGTTATAGAAGATAAATATGGTACACGTATATATAGTGATTACATTCTTCTTATGTATAAAGAACTTGTACCTTTAAAAAATAAATTAAAGAGAGTTATATTAAATGATATTTTTATTGAAAACAATGGAATTATTTTTGATGTAGCTAGGGATATTAGAAGACTAACTCAAGAAAATGCGGAATTTTTGTATTCGAATCTTATAAACAAGTATCCTAATGTTCCTTTTTCGACTGGCTATTTATACAAGAAAACCAGCAAAGTAAAGGAGGGTGACAATGAATAAGATTGAATTGTTAGCTCCTGCTAAGGACTTATTTAAGGCAAAGATTGCGATAGATTATGGAGCTGATGCAGTATATTTAGGAGGGAAAAATTTTTCTCTTAGATCCCGTGCAAGTAATTTTGAAAACGAAGACATTAAGGAAATCGTTGATTATGCTCATGATAGAAAACGCAAAGTATATGTGACAGTTAATATCGTCTTTCATGATGAGGATTTTGTTGGACTAAAGGAATATTTGGGGTATTTAGAAGAAATTGGCGTTGATGCGATTATTGTTTCTTCTGTTTTTGTGGTATCACTTGTAAAAAAATATTTTCCAAAAATGGAAGCTCATGTTTCAACACAATTGTCTTCAGCGAATAGTGATGCGGTAGAAGTTTTAAAGACTTTCGGCGCAGATAGAGTTGTACTTGCAAGAGAGTGCAGCATGGATGAAATTAAGGAAATTTGTAGTGTAACTAATGTTCCTATTGAAGCTTTTATTCATGGTGGGATGTGTTCTAATTATTCTGGCAGATGTGTTTTAAGTAATCGTATGACGAATAGAGACGCTAATAGAGGCGGTTGTGCACATAGCTGTAGATGGAAATATAAAGTGTATGATGGAGAAACTTTATTAAGTCAAGAAGATAATCCAATGTCTTTTTCAAGTAAGGATTTAAGGGCTAGTGCATATATAGAAGATATGATTAAATGCGGTGTTTCTTCTTTGAAGATTGAAGGAAGAATGAAATCTGAATATTATATTGCTCAAGTTGTGAAAACATATCGTAAGATGATTGACGAAATATACGATGTTGGACATTTATCTAACGATAGACTTGATTATTATGATGGCGAACTGGTTAAAGCAGAAAACAGGCTTTCTGACTCAGGCTTTTTAAGTGGCAAATGTGATGATTCTAAGCATCTATATGGTGTCAATGGGTCTGGTGTGACTCATGATTATGTAGGTATTGTGAAGTCATATGATGAATCAAGAGGATTGGCTTTAATAGAAGTAAAAAATATGTTTGATACAGGTGATGTTTTAGAAGTCTTTGGACCACATATTGATAATGTTCAATTTGAAAACAGAATGATGTTCGATGATGAATGGAATTTGATTAAACAAGCTCACAAGCCAACGCAATTAATTATGATGCGTATGCCTTTTAAGGTAGAAAAAAATGATATGTTAAGAAAGGCCAAAGATGTTGATTGAGGGAGCTATCTCAGTTAAGGCCGCTGTTTTAGCTAATAAACGTAAAATTGATGTTGTTTATATAGATAAAGATAAAAGAACTAAGGACTTTAGTTTTATTATTAATGTTTTAAAGAAAAACAACATTGACTATAAATTAATTAAAAGAGAAGAATTTGCGCAGTTGAATGTTGGAAAAACTTTTGGCGGAATTTGTGCTTTGGTGGAAGAGAGAAAAAACGACAGTTTTGATGATAGTGATATCTTTTATTTGGATGGAATAGAAGATCCGTTTAATTTAGGATATATTATTAGAACTTTGTATGCCTTTGGAATCAAAAATATTATCCTCCCTTTGAAAGATTACACAAATATAGAAGGACAGCTAATTAAATCTAGTGCTGGTGCCTTTGAATATGCCAATATTATTTTTGAAGAAGATGTTTTACATAGAATCTTGGATTTAAAGAAAAATGGTTATACCGTTTATTCTTTAAAAAGAGGCAATGATGCCTACGACATCTTTGATGAAAAGTTTGATAAAAAATGTGTATTCTTGTTAGGTGGCGAAAAAAGGGGCATTTCAAGTAAATTATTAGAATTAAGTGATCGCTTTTTATTTGTGCCATATGGAAGCAATTTTAGAAATAGTTTAAGTGCTGTATCTTGTGCTGATGTGGTGGCCACGCTTATTTTTGGACAGAAAAAAAATGATTGAATCTTTAGAAAATAAAAAAGTTAAAAATTGGACCAAACTTCATCTTAAAAAATATCGTGATGACGAATATTTACTATTGACTAAGGAGCTTGTTTTAGAAGCCTATAAAACTGGTTATTTAAAAACGCTTATTTATACAGGCGAGAGGCCTTTTGAGTTTGACGAAAGCTATAAAGTGAGCAGAGAAGTTCTAGATAAAATAAGTAAGCTTGATAATTTAAACTATATCGGTGTTGGCAAGAAGATTAATGAATCTTGTGATTACCAAAATAGAGTGCTTATATTAGAGGATTTAAAAGACCCTTTAAACATTGGCAGAATTTTTGAGTCGGCTTATGAGTTTGGCTATGATAGTGTAATTTTAAGTGAAGATGCTGCTGATTTTTATCATCCAAAAAGTTTGGAAGCATCAAGAGGAGCCTTGTACCATTTAAACATTAAAAGAGGAAATGTGAGCGAAGAAATTGCTAAACTCAAAAGCTTAGGATTTAAAGTATATGCGACTGGTCTTCGCGATAATACCCTTTCTCTTGATGAAGTTAAGGAATCTGAGAAGATGGCTTTTATTTTAGGGAATGAAGGCAGCGGCGTAAAAGAGAGTACTTTCCAAATAAGTGATGAGGTAATAAAAATCGATATGCATAATATCGATTCGTTAAATGTCGCTATGGCTGGCGCCATTGTTTTATATAATTTTTCTAATATCTAGGAACAAATTTCTTTTCGTTTTCAATTATTTCTATTTTCTTAATAGAATAATCTTCAATCATAATCCAATGATTGTCACAGTTTAATATTTGTTTAAGAAATTCATAGATGTTTTTCTTATCGCCTTGTATTTCAACTCTTACATCATAGTTATCAAGATTTTCTGCGTAACCAGTTAAGTTTAAAGAAACAGCGATTCTTTCACAAGTGAATCTAAATCCAACACCTTGAACTTGTCCTTTGAATATAATTAAGTATCTTTCCACAAGGGTATTATAGCTTTTTCTGAAAAAGTTTTTCAATTTAATAAAAAATAGTTGAATGTTCAACTATTTGTTTGCTTTTAATATAAAATTGATTTGCGGACTTAAATATGGAAAATAAATTTACTGGATTTGACTCTTCTATTCTATATCGTTGTAACCAAAAATACTATGACAAAGTTTTATCTAAGTATGAACTCGGCTATACGCAAATGTTGTTTCTTTTAAAGATATATGAAAACGAAGGACAAAATATGAATGACTTAGCTACTGTTGGCAGTTTTGATAAAGGAACTATTACTAAATCCTTACAAAAGCTTGAACAATTAGGCTATGTAGATATAGTAAATAGCAGTTTTGATAAGCGAAGCAAACTTCTTTATACTAGTCCTAAAGCTAAGGCCATTATGCCCAAACTATATTTGCTAAGACAGGAATGGCAAGAATATTTAAGCAAAGATCTTGATTATAAAGAGCTTGAAACATACATGAATGTTGTGGAAAAACTAGTTGTTAAAGCTAGAGAATATAATCTTCATGAAAGTAAGAGCGATGTGAAAATTTATGGCATGCAGAAGCTGACGCTACTTGACTATCCTGGCAAGATGGCAGCGACTTTATTTACTGGCGGGTGTAACTTTAGATGCCCATTTTGTCATAATCGTTCATTAGTCTTCTTGAATGAACAAGATGGGGAAATTGATAAAGATATTATTTTTGATTATCTTTCTTTAAGAAAAAAGATGCTTGATGGAGTATGCATTACAGGTGGTGAGCCTTTGCTTCACGAAGGGATAGAAGACTTTATTAAATCAATTAAGGAACTTGGTCTTTTAGTTAAACTCGATACTAATGGTTCTAACTTTGAAAAATTAGAAAAACTAGTTTCAAATAAATTGGTTGACTATGTCGCAATGGATATCAAGAATGTGAAAAGTGAATATACACGTACCATCGGGCTTAATGATTATGATTTGAGTGAAGTTGAAAGGTGCGTTGATTATCTAAAACAAGGACATGTTGATTACGAGTTTAGGACAACACTGGTTAAAGAATTTCACGAAAATGTTGATTTTAGTGAAATTGGAAGATGGCTAAACGGTGCCAAGAATTATTATCTTCAAAACTTTGAAGATAATGGGACATGTATCGAGAGCGGCTTACATAGTTTGGATATAAACAAGATTAGAGAAATAAGAGATATATTAAAGCCATATATAGAAAATGTTTCGATAAGGGGACTTAAGGAGGAGATATAGATGTACAGAGTTATTAAAAGAGATGGAAAAATTGTTGAATTTGATGTGACAAAAATTTCAGAAGCTATTAAGATGGCTTTTGACGCCTTAGAGAGAGATTATCATCCAAGCATTATTGATATGTTAGCTCTTAGAACTTGTGCTGATTTTGAGCCAAAGATTAAAGACAACAAGATTAGTGTTGAAGATATTCAAGATAGTGTTGAAAAAACATTGAGCGATGCCAATTATGCTGATGTAGCTAAAGCTTATATTCTTTATCGTAAACAAAGAGAAAAAGCTCGTAATATTGGTGCTACAATGCTTGACTATAAAGAACTAGTTAACTCATATGTTGACTCTATTGACTGGAGGGTTAAAGAAAATTCTACCGTTACTTATTCTGTAGGCGGTTTAATTTTGTCTAATTCTGGTGCCATTACTGCTAATTATTGGCTAAGTGAAATTTATGATGATGAAATAAGT
Source organism: Paratractidigestivibacter sp. (assembly GCA_963607765.1). Lineage (GTDB taxonomy): Bacteria > Bacillota_I > Bacilli_A > Erysipelotrichales > Erysipelotrichaceae > Colivicinus. The sequence continues at coordinate 15,925 of CAVDDT010000008.1, forward strand.
GGAGCACATCGAAATTGTGATCTTCATATTCATGATTTAAGTATGCTTACTGGCTATTGTGCTGGCTGGTCTCTTAAACAGCTTATCCAAGAAGGCTTAGGCGGTATTAAGGGAAAGATTACAAGTGCTCCCGCAAAACATTTAAGCACATTATGTAACCAAATGGTTAATTTCTTGGGAATCATGCAGAATGAATGGGCTGGCGCTCAAGCTTTTTCTAGTTTTGATACTTATTTGGCTCCTTTTGTAAGAGAGGATAATCTTTCATATAAGGAAGTTAAACAAAATATCCAATCTTTTATTTATGGTGTAAACACTCCGTCTCGTTGGGGTACACAAGCGCCTTTCACAAACATTACTCTAGATTGGACTGTTCCAGAAGATATGGCCGAACAATATTGCATTGTTGGCGGCAAGGAACTTGATTATAAGTATAAAGATTGCAAGAAAGAAATGGATATGATAAATAAGGCTTTCATAGAAGTTATGATTGAAGGCGACGCTAATGGCAGAGGCTTCCAATATCCTATTCCTACTTATTCAATTACTAAAGAGTTTGATTGGTCAGATAACGAAAACAATCGATTATTATTCGATATGACAGCTAAATATGGCACCCCATATTTCTCTAATTATGTTAATTCTGATATGAAACCTAGCGATATTAGATCTATGTGTTGTAGATTACGACTTGATTTAAGAGAGCTTAGAAAGAAATCAGGCGGTTACTTTGGCTCAGGTGAATCTACTGGCTCAGTTGGTGTTGTTACTGTTAATATGCCAAGAATTGCTTATTTATCAAGCAATAAAGAAGATTTCTATAAGCGTTTAGATCATATTATGGATATTGCGGCTAGATCTCTTAGAATTAAAAGAGAAGTTATCACAAAGCTATTAGAAAGTGGATTATATCCATATACTAAGAGATATTTAGGCACTTTTAAGAATCACTTTTCTACAATTGGCCTTGTTGGCATGAACGAAGCTTGTTTAAATGCTAATTGGCTAAACAAGGACTTAACGCATGAAGAGTCTCAAGATTTTACTGAAGAAGTATTAAATCATATGCGTGAAAGACTAGTGATTTATCAAGAAAAATATGGCGATTTATACAATCTTGAAGCTACTCCAGCCGAAAGCACGAGCTACCGTTTAGCCAAACATGATAAAAAATCTTTTCCAGATATTATTACAGCCAATGATAATTCTGGAGTTCCTTATTATACTAATTCTTCTCATTTACCAGTTGGCTATACAGAGGATGTGTTTAAGGCACTTGATATCGAAGATAGATTTCAAACATTGTATACATCAGGTACGGTCTTCCATACTTTCTTAGGTGAAAAGCTTCCCGATTGGAAGTCGGCTGCTAACTTAGTAAGAAAGATTTCTGAAAACTACAAGCTTCCTTACTATACAATGTCTCCAACTTATTCTATTTGTCCTGACCATGGCTATATAACTGGAGAAGTTTATAGTTGCCCAAAATGTGGAAAAAAGACTGAAGTGTGGTCTAGAATCACTGGTTACTATCGTCCAATTTCTAACTGGAATGATGGCAAGGTTCAAGAGTTTAAAGATAGAAAAGAATATATTCCTGCTTCAAGTGTTTTGAAGGCAAAAGAGGTTGCTGAAGAGAAAAAAGAAGAAGAGAAAACCGTTTCTGAATTTAAGCCGGAGAAACTAACTGTATTTATTCAAGAACATTGTCCTAAATGCAAGGGCGCTGAACAAAGACTTAGATTAAATGATGTTGATTACACAACTATTGATTGTAATCAAAATGTTGAATTAGCTAAACAATTAGGTTTAACAGAAACACCAACAATAATCGATACTGATGGAAATAGATATGTTGGTGCTAATGCAGCCCTTGATTATTTAAATAAATAGCATGGATAAGATTTATGATATTGCAATAGTTGGCGGTGGTCCAAGCGGACTTACTGCCGCTATTTATGGGCTTAGAAATAATAAAAGTGTTGTAGTAGTTGAAAGAAATGTGTTTGGTGGTCAAATCACTAATTCTCCATGCGTAGAAAATATTCCTGGGTTTAAGGAAATAAGCGGTGACGAATATGGCGACATATTGCTTGATCAAGTAATGAATCTTAAAGGTGAATTTGTTTTTGATGAATGTAGTGGTGTCGACAATGGTGGCATTATTACTTTGCATTTTTTAAATAGTGAAGATATCAAAGCCAAAACATTAATATTAGCTACTGGTAGCGTACATCGTACTTTAAATGTTGAATACGAAGATTCCTTAATAGGCAAGAAAGTTCATTTTTGTGCAGTATGTGATGCGAATTTGTATAAAAATAAAACAGTTTGTCTTGTTGGCGGTGGCAATTCGGCATTAGTTGAAGGAAATCTTTTGGCTAATGTTTGTAAGAAACTAATTATCTTACAAGATTTAGACCATTTTACGGGCGAAGAAAAACAAATTAATAAATTATATTCTCACGATAATATTGAAGTTCATTTTAATACTAGTGAGCTTAATTATCTTGTCCTAGATAATGAATTTTATGGTTTAAGGTATAAAGAAGAAGGCATGGAAAAGATCGCTAATTGCGATGGTGTTTTCTTAGCCATTGGGCTTGTGCCAAATAATCAAGTGTTCTCTAATTTATTAGACTTAGATTCTAGGGGATATTTTATAAGCGATGAAGTTAAGACAAAGTATGAAAATATTTTTGTGTCGGGGGATTGCCGAAATAAATATTTAAGACAAGTTGTTACAGCCCAAAGTGATGGTGCTTTAGCCGCTAGTCTTGCGTGCGAGTATTTGGGAGGAAAATAATGAATATTGTTGATTTTTTAAATAATAGTCCTAGTAGCTATAATGCGATTGATACGATTAAAAATATCTTAGACAATAATGGCTACACTGAATTAAAGGAAACTGAAGATTATAAGCTAGAAAAAGGCCATAAATATTATGTAACTCGTAATGGTTCTAGTTTGATTGGCTTTAATGTTGGAAACAAATTAGATAATCCTCATTTGCAGCTAACTGCTTCTCATTCAGATTGCCCTAGTTTTGCTTTAAAACCAAATTCATGGGTATATGATAATGGCTATTTGAAACTTAATACGGAAGTGTATGGTGGTGTAATATTATATTCTTGGTTTGATAGGCCACTTAGTATTGCTGGCAGGGTTATTTATAAGGAAGACAATAAGGTTAAGTCAATGCCTTATATTTATAAAAAACCATTTTGCATTATTCCTTCTTTAGCTATTCATTTAAACAGGGAAGTAAACAACGATTTAAAATTAAACCCACAAGTTGATTTAATGCCACTTGTTTCATTGGAGAAAAAAGATATTAAGGAATTCTTAAAAGAAGACACAAACAAGGAAGTAATAAGCTACGATTTATTCTTATACCCAATAGAAAAAGCCTATACATGGGGAAAGGATAATGAATTTATTAGCGGCCAACATTTAGATGATTTGCAATGTGCCTATACTTGTTTGATGGGCTTTGTGAACAATTTTAATGATGATAATTTAAATGTATACTGCTGCTTCGACAATGAAGAAATTGGCTCAAGCACAAGACAAGGCGCTGATTCAGATTTTCTAAGCACAACCCTAAAAAGAGTATGCAATAGTTTAGACGTTGATTATTATAAGCTACTAGCTAAGGGATATATGTTATCTTGCGATAATGCTCATGCTTTGCATCCAAACCATGGCGAAAAATATGACCAAAATAATCGTTGTTATATGAACAAGGGTCCGGTTATCAAACATGAGTCTAGAGCTTATACTAGTGATGGCTTGTCTCTTGGATTATTCACTAATCTTTTAGATGAAAATAATATTCCTTATCAATTCTTTGCAAATAGAAGTGACAGCAGGGGTGGAAGCACTTTAGGCAACATTTCAAACAATCATAGTTCTATGCTGTCACTAGATATAGGACTTGCTCAATTATCGATGCATTCAGTCATTGAAACAGCGGGAAACAAAGATAATGATTATATGATAAGTGCCATAAAGGCTTTCTATAACACATATTTAGTAGATTAAAAGAACCGAAAGGTTCTTTTCTTATATAATAGATAAGTATGAAAATATTAGTTATTAATCCCGGTAGTACTTCTACCAAGCTATCGATATATGAAAATGATCATGAGCTTTATACAGAGAGTATCTTTCATGATGCACCTGTTTTATTAAAGTTTAAACATGTTAATGATCAAATGGAATTTAGAGAAAGAGTTATCTTAGATTTTTTAAATAAACATAATGTTTCTTTTGAAGATATAGATGCCATTACTGGAAGAGGAGGCAGCGCTTATTCTCAAAAGTCAGGTGTAATCAAGATTGATGAAAGTCTTTATTTAGATACTTATAATGGTGTAGGCGGAAGCGAACATGCGGCTAAGCTTGGTGTTATGCTGGCTTATAAATTGGGAAAAGAGCACAATATCAAATGTTACACAATGGATGCGACAAACGTAGATGAATTGTGTGATTATGCACGTATTACTGGAATTAAGGGTGTTTATCGAAATGCTCAAAGTCATGTTTTAAACCAAAAAGCGGTAGCTAAATATTATGCAAGAGAAATAGACAAAAAATATGAAGAATGTAACTTCATTGTTTGTCATATCGATGGTGGTATAACAGTTTCTGCTCATCATAACGGAAAAATGATTGATGGCAATGTTGGATCCGGTGGAGATGGAAGCTTTACTCCCACAAGAATTGGCTCTGTTCCTGTTTTAACTTTACTTGATTATATAGAGAAACATTCTCTTCAAGATGTGCGTACTATGTGCTCTAGAAGTGGTGGCTTTGTTTCCTATTTTAATACTAGTAATGTTGATACAATTAGAGAACTAATAAAAAAAGGAGATAAGAAGGCTTCTTTAATTTGGAAAGCAATGATTTATAATGTTGCCAAAGAGATTGGCAGCATGTCTTGCGTTCTTAAAGGCAATGTGGATGCGATAATTCTTACTGGTGGCTTTATTCGCTTTAATGATTTGATAGATGATTTAAAGGAATACTGTGGCCATATTGGAAAAATAGTTTGCGTAGCTGATAGAGAACAAGAAACATTAGCTTTAGAAACTTATAAAGTTTTAACTGGTGAAATAGAGGCTAATGAATATACTAAAGAGCCAGTTTTTAAGGGGTTTGATTTTATTTGATGAAAAGAGTTTATTTATATAGATGTCCTGTATGTGAGAAATACATTTTTGAAGAAGGACCAAACAGCTATGAAATATGTCCGATATGTGGATGGGAAGATGATTTAAGCCAAGTTGTTTATCCTGAAAGTAGTGGGGCAAATAAGGAATCGTTAAACAGATACAAGGAGATGTGGAAAGCTCATGAACAAGAATAAGGCAATGAAAATATTGACTGTAATTATAGCTTTGCTTATAGGAACAGTTTATGCAGTTATACAACTTCGATATTCGGATATAGATACTGGCGATGATACTGATGATACCACTGAATATATTGAATATCATTTTAGAAACGAGAAATATCTTAATTCTCACTATAAGAAACATGGCATTGAAATGGGTTTTACTAGTGCTGAAGAATATGAAAAGGCAGCTAGCGATGTAATCAATAGTGCATATGCTATGCATAAAATTGAAAAGGAAAATGGTGATGGCGTTTACTACATCATGAATACTAACGAATTTGTTGTATTAAGCTTTGATGGTTATATTCGAACTTATTTTAATCCAACAGATGGCATAGATTACTATAATAGACAATAGTTATGAGCTTTGATTTAGTTAGCGATTATTCACCTAAGGGTGACCAAATAAAGGCGATTAAGGAACTTGTTGATGGTTTAAGAGAAAATAAACATGAACAAGTTCTTTTAGGTGCTACTGGTACAGGTAAGACTTTTACTATTGCTAACGTTATAAAAGAAATAAATAAGCCAACTTTGGTTTTCGCCCATAATAAAACTTTAGCTGGACAATTATATTCAGAATTCAAGGCTTTGTTTCCAAATAACGCAGTAGAGTATTTTGTTTCAAACTTCGACTACTATCAGCCTGAAGCATATATGCCTAAAACGGATACTTATATTGAAAAAAACGCAGTAACTAACGATGAAATAGATATGCTTAGAATGTCTACTTATAATTCTTTGCTTGAGAGAAAAGATGTTATTGTTGTAGCTTCTGTGGCGTGTATATATGCTAGTAGTAATCCCAAAAATTACGAGGATATGTTTTTTACTTTAAAGGTTGGCGAAATAATAGATCGCCAAGACTTGATTAGAAAATTTATTGATCGTCAATACACTCGCAATGATATGGATAAATTGCGTGGTACTTTTTCAGTAAAAGGTGATGTGATAGAGCTTATTCCAGGGCATAATGATAAGATAATTGTTCGCATTGAAATGTTTGATGATGAGATCGAAAGAATCACTGAGATAGATAAGACCACTAAAGAACTTTTAAATGGCTATATGCTTTATGTTTTTCCTCCAGCAAGTGGCTATGCTAGAGAACAAAATGATATTAATATAGCATGTGACAATATTGAGAAAGAGTTAGAAGAAAGACTTAAGTATTTTAAAGACAACAATAAACCGTTAGAGTACGAACGCCTTGAACAAAGGTGTCGTTACGATCTTGAATCTTTAAGAGAAATTGGCGTATGTCCAGGCATTGAAAACTATGCCATGCACATTGATCATAGAGTTCCAGGAGAAAGGCCATATAATCTTTTTGATTATTTTGGGGATGACTTTTTAATAGTTGTGGATGAATCGCATGTATCACTTCCTCAAATAAGAGGAATGTTTAATGGTGATAGAGCTAGAAAAGAAACATTAGTTGAATATGGTTTTAGACTTCCTAGTGCTTTGGATAATCGTCCATTAAAGTTTGAAGAATTCGAAGAAATTAAGGCACCGAGAATCTATATTAGCGCTACCCCTGGTGATTATGAATTGGATAAAGTTGACCATAACGTCGTAGAACAAATTATTCGTCCGACTGGATTATTAGATCCTCTTGTGGAAGTTAGGCCAACAATGGGTCAAATTGATGATTTGCTTGAAGAAATAAGAAAAAATATCGATAAAAACGAGCGTACTTTAATCACTACTTTGACTGTTAAGATGGCAGAGGATTTAACAGACTTCTTAAAGAAACAGGATTTAAAGGTTGCTTATCTTCATCATGAAACAAATACTTTGGAAAGAAGCGAAATTATTCATGATTTAAGACTGGGAACATATGATGTTTTAGTAGGCATCAATTTATTAAGAGAAGGACTAGATTTGCCAGAAGTTAGTTTGGTGGCCATTCTAGATGCTGATAAAGAAGGCTTTTTAAGAAGCGAAAAATCTTTGATTCAAACTATTGGCAGAGCCGCAAGAAATGCTAATGGCAGAGTTATTATGTATGGCGATGTCTATACTGATTCAATGAAAAAGGCTATTGAAGAGACAAATAGAAGAAGAGCTATTCAAGAAGAATATAATGCCAAGCATAATATCGTGCCAAAGACTATCATCAAGAGCATTCCTGAGGTAATTCATAGTAAGGAAACAAAAGAGGCAACAAACAAGTATTTAAAGAAGAAGAATCATACTGTTAAGGATAGAGAAAAGATGATTATCTCTTTAGAAAAAGAAATGAAAGAGGCTGCTAAGAACCTTAATTTTGAAAGAGCTGCCGAACTTAGAGATATTATTATTGAAATTAAAGCTGGCAAATAGTGGCACGCCGTATTGTGTGTTACAATGAAAACATGAAAAAGCTAGTAGTTATAAGTGGCGTTTCGGGCGCTGGCAAAACAACTGTTTCTAATTTCTTAGAAGATAAGGGATATATGTGTATTGATCAATATCCTATTGAACTTTTAAAGGAATTGATTGGCCTTATTGAAAATGATAATTCTTATAAGTATCAAAATGTCGCCTTAACCATTTCTTTAAAAGACTTAGAGAAATATTCTAATTATTTGAATAACACCAATATTAATCCTACTTTGATTCTTATTGATGCTGATAAGGACACGATAATCAATCGTTATAAGTTCACAAGAAGAATTCATCCATTGCTTGTTTCAAATGTGGCAGATACGCTTAGCGAAGCTGTTGACATTGAAAAGGGAATTCTTGATAAGTTTAGAAAAGAAGCTAAGATAATTGATACTACAAATCTTTCTAAAAAAGATCTTTTGGAAGCAGTCAATAGGGCTTTAAAAAATGTTGATGAAGGAAACCTTACCTTAAGTTTTGTTTCTTTTGGATTTAAAAATGGCGTTCCAAGAGATTGTGATGATATTATTGATGTTCGTTTTTTAGATAACCCTTTCTATGACCCTAAGCTTAAAAACAAAACAGGTAATCAAAAGGCCGTTAAGGACTTTGTCTTAAATTCTAGAGGTATTAAAACTTATCTAAAAAAATTAATTAGCTATCTTGATTTTACTTTTAAAGCCTATGATAAGAATGGCGAAAAAAGGCATCTAACAATTTGCGTTGGTTGTACAGGTGGCCAGCATCGTAGTGTTGTGGTGGCTAACTATTTATACCAATACTATAAGAAACAATATACTTGTTATATTAAGCATCGTGAATTATGAAAAAAGTAGTTGTAATTGGCGGTGGACACGGGCAGTCTACTATTGTTAAAGGATTAAAAGATTTAAATATTGATTTAAAGGCTATTGTTACAGTTGCGGATGATGGTGGCTCAACCGGAAGACTTCGTGAACTATATAATATTCCAGCTGTTGGTGATATTCGAAATGTTTTAGTTTCAATGTCTGACAATAAGAATTTAAATGAGCTTTTTGCGTATCGTTTTAAAGGTGATGAGGATACTGATGTTCAAGGACATTGCTTGGGCAATTTGATTTTGGCTGCCTTGCTTGAAATAAACGATGGTTCTTTAATGATGGCTGTAAAAGAAATGAGTAGACTTTTAGGCACAAAAGGGAAGGTTATTCCTTCAACACTGGATACTATTACTTTATATGCTCGTTTTAAGGATGGTTCGATTGAAAGGGGTGAGGCTAATATCCCCCATGCGCTCAAGCATATCGATAGAGTATATTATGACCATGATGTTTCAGGCGATAAGGAAGCGATTGATGCGATACTTAAGGCTGATTTAATTATTTATGGGATTGGTAGTTTATATACTTCTATTCTTCCTAATGTGATTATCAAGGATATTAACGATGCCCTAAATGCTTCTAAGGCTAAAAAAGTATATTTCGCTAACGCGATGACTCAACGTGGCGAGACCTATAACTATAATTTAAAGGAACATATTGATGCTTTAAGAAGACATAATGTGCCTGTTGACTTGGTTTTAAAACACAGTGATGAAATCCCTCAATATATCAAAGATAGATATATAAAGGAAGAAGCTATTGAAGTTATTGATGAAGGAAATGATGGCGTTCCTGTTATGAAAAGAAAGCTTCTTAACTTTAAGAATGATAAAGTAAGACATGATCCTAAGAAAATAAAAAGAGTTATTAAGAAGATATTGGAGGAATTATAATGTCTTCTTTTACTTCACTTATTAAACAAGAAGTAGCTAATAAAGAGCTCGATGATTGTTGCAAGAGAGCACAACTTAGTGCGCTAATACAACTTACTTCTTCACTAACTATTTCTAATAAAAAATTTCAATTATTGATTAGAAGTGAAAATCCTACAACCGCAAAAAGGATTGTTTTCTTACTTAAGAAATTATATTCAGCAGAAACAGAACTTATTGTTTTAAAGAAAAATAATTTAAAGAAAAATAATATTTATTTAATCAAAACAATTGATGATGGAAAGATGATTTTGGAGAACTTGGGACTATATAGTCAAACTAAAGGTCTTGTATCGCATCCATCATATTTGATTGTTTCCAAAAACTGTTGTGCTAAAAATTATCTAGCAGGATGTTTTCTTGCTTATGGCTCGTGCAATTCACCTGATAACAAGAACTATCACTTGGAACTAGCTTTAAATGATATTGATCATGCTAATTTTGTAAGCAAATTAATGTCTCGTTTTAATATCGAGGCCAAGATTTCTAAAAGAAGAAACAAGTATTTAGTTTATCTAAAGAAGGCGGATGTTATTGGGGATTTTTTAAGAGCTATTGGCACTAGTGAGGCTTTGTACCAATTTGAAGATTCACGCATTAGTAAAGATTTGATGCACTCAATTGTGAGAATTGATAATTGTGAGATTGCTAATGAAATGAAGTCTTTAAAGGCTGCTAATGAACAAATTTCTTACATGGAAGCTATCAAAAAAGCCAATAAGTATAATGATTTAGATGAGAAATTAAAAAATGTGATTGACTTAAGATTAAAGTATCAAGACTATTCTTTAAATGAACTTTGTAAGGCTTATGATTCTAAATATGGTGAAAGTATTTCAAAATCTGGTCTTAAGCATCGTTTGAATAAAATAGAAAATATTGCGAAGAATTTATAGGAGGGAATATGAGAGAGGTAACTATACATAGTTTTGAAGAACTGCAGGAATTGGTTTTTAAAGATTGTTACGAAGAGAGCATCAATAGATATCGTAACGACTTTGTTTATCGAGGAGTATCTGATGGCAGCTATCCTTTGATTACTACTTTAAATAGAGAGTGTTCTCATAATCTTGAACTTGAGGAACATATTATCAGATCCTTTAAGAAATATGGTTTTGATGAATTGAAAGATATTCATTCTTTTTGGCAAATTCTCGCTACTGGACAGCATTTTGGCTTGCCTACTAGGCTTTTGGATTGGAGCTATTCCCCTTTGGTAGCTGCTCATTTTGTGACTGTTAATTTAAATGATTATGATAAAGATGGAGCTATTTATTGTATTGATACACATGATTCGATGAAAAGGATGCCAACTGATTTAAAAGAGTCTTTGGTCCAAAGAGACACTAGCACTTTTACTGTTAGTTTGCTTGAGAGAAAGGCTAAGAATTTAAAGGAACTTGATACTTTGAGTGAAGAACCATTCTTTCTATTTTTTGAACCAGCTAGTGGCGATAATAGAATGATCAATCAGTATTCTTTGTTTTCGGTAACGTCAAATCCAAAACTGCTTGTTTCTGATTTGGTGGATGAGGATACAAGCCTATATAAAATAATTATCCCTAAGGAAACAAAGCTTGAAATTAGAGATAAGCTAGATTATATCAATATTACTGAAAGAGTTATTTATCCAGGACTAGATAGTGTGTGTAGCTGGATTGCACGAAGATATTCTAATTTAGGAGGCAAATAATGTATTACGCTTTAATTACCGGTGCTAGTAGTGGCATAGGCGAAGGATTGGCTAAGTACTTGGCAAACAAAGGGTTTAATCTTGTCTTAGCTGCAAGAAATGGTGAGAAACTAGAAAACATTAAAAAGGAAATTATGGCCACTTTTCCGGTTGATGTTTTGACTTATAGTGTTGATTTAACGGAAAAAGATGGCCCCGAAAAACTATTTGTTTATACAGTGGAAAACAACATTGATGTTCGCCTTTTGATTAATAATGCCGGCTATGGCGACTTTGGCTTGTTTAAAGATGGTGATCTTGAAAAATACAAGAAGATGATTGATTTAAACGATAAAGCTCTTGTCTCTTTAAGCTATATGTATATCAAATTATTCAAAGAAGTTGGTTATGGCCATATCGTAAATATTGCATCTATTGCTGGCTTTATGCCAGGGCCATATATGGCTGTTTATTATGCAAGCAAAGCATTTGTCTTGAATTTCTCGCTAGCTATTAGAGAAGAACTTAAAAATGACAATATTAAAATAACTACTATTTGTCCAGGACCTATTGATAGTAATTTCTGGAAGGTGGCTAATGCGGAAATGTCACCTATTAAAAGGAAGTATTTTACTAGATCTGTTAATCAAATAGTAAATTCTGCTGGTGAGGCTATTCTTAATGGCAAGGCGCTTTTAATAGATGGTGTTTTGATGAAAATTTCGGCTTTTTCAACAAGACTTGTAAGCAAGAGCACCCTTGCTTCTATCACTGGGTTTGTGAATAAAAAATTGGGTAACCGTAAATAGGGGGTATTATGAAAGTTACTTTTGATCATTTGACTAAAACTTTTAAGCATCAAGGCAAGGGCATGAGCGATACTACAGCAGTAAATGATTTTTGTTTTGAGATTCCAGATGGAAAATTAATTGGCTTACTTGGTCCTTCGGGATGTGGCAAGTCGACTTGTTTAAATCTTATCTGTGGCCTTGAAGAAGTTACTTCTGGAAAAATTTATTTTGGCGAAGATGATGTTACATCTCTTCCTCCTGAGAATAGAGGAGTAGGGATGGTTTTTCAAAATTACGCATTATATCCTCATTTAACTGTAAAAGAAAATATAATGTTTCCCTTGGGCAATTTAAAAGGAAAAGATAAATTATCTAAGGAAGTTATGGAACAAAAGGCATTTGAGGCTGCTAAGCTTGTTCAAATTGAAAAGCAAATGGATAGAAAACCTTCACAATTATCTGGCGGTCAACAACAGCGTGTAGCTATCGCGAGAGCATTGGTTAAGCTTCCTAAAGTATTGTTGTTGGATGAGCCATTAAGCAACTTGGATGCTCGTTTAAGATTGCAAACAAGAGAAGAAATTCGTCGCATTCAAAAGGAAACAGGCATTACAACGGTTTTTGTTACTCATGACCAAGAAGAGGCGATGAGCATTTCTGATGTGATTGTTCTTATGAAAGAAGGGGTTGTCCAACAAATTGGCAAGCCTCAAGAAGTGTATGATAATCCAGTCAATTTGTTTGTTTCCAAGTTCTTAGGAACTCCACAAATTAATGTTTTTAATGGCTATGTTAAAGATAAAAAAGTTTATATTGGTAATAATGCAGTCTATGATTTGGATTGTGAAGATAGGGAAGTTATTGTGGCAATTAGACCAGAAGGGTTAACTGTTGATAATAATGGACCATTTAAATGTGAATTTGATCGAAGAGAAGTAATGGGCAGAGACCATAGTGTTGTTTGCCATAATGATAATTGCATAAGCGATGAAGATATAAGAGCCATTATTCCTAGTGATACGATTGTTGATGAAAATTCAAAGACGATTAGTTTTTCAATTAAGCCTAGTAAAATTTTTGTTTTTGACAAGGAAAGTGAAAAGAGAATCTAATGTTTAAGAAGAATAATCTTAAAGCGTGGTTATATCTTTTGCCAAGTATTTTGTTTCTTGGTGCTTTTATGGTCTATCCTTTGATTGATGTTTTTATTTATTCTTTTGAAGAAGGCTATAATTTCGCATCGCAAACTTCACTTGGTACAGGACTTTATAACTATTCTTATGTTTTACATGATACTTATTTTTTACAGGCACTAAAGAATACTTTTATTCTTGTGATTATTACGGTGCCGCTTTCTACTTTGTTGGCACTAATTATCTCTTTGGCATTAAATTCAATCAAAAAACTAAAGGACTTATTTCAAACAATTTATTTTCTTCCTTATGTAACAAACACTCTAGCTGTAGGCTTGGTATTTATGATTCTATTTAAGAAGACGGCTTATTCTGAGGGACTAGTAAATGTTTTGATTAACACTTTAGGATATAACTCCATTGATTTTATTGATGGACCATATTGGGCAAAAATGTTTGTGATGTGCGTTTATACAATATGGGTAGTTCTTCCATTTAAGATCCTAATATTAACAAGCGCTTTAGCTAGTGTTAATCAAGATTACTATAAGGCGGCTAAGATTGATGGAACCAGTAAGTTTAGAACTTTTATGAAGATTACTTTGCCTATGATTTCACCAATGATTTTCTATTTGGTAATCACTGGTTTTATTGGCGCTTTTAAAGCTTACAGTGATGTTGTTGCAATCTTTGGCACAGATTTAAATGCAGCCGGCATGAATACAATTGTTGGCTATATCTACGACATGCTTTATGGAAACTCTGGCGGTTATCCATCTTTTGCTTCTGCTGCTGCTATTATCTTATTTGTAATTGTTCTTACAATTACCGTAATTAATCTTTTAGTAAGCAAGGGGGATAGCGATGACTAGTAATAATCTTACTTATAAACAAATAGAGAAGAAGTCTAAAGTAGGAAAGGCTATTTGGAAGACTTTGATTTATATTTTGCTAGTTATTTGGGCGATTATTATCTTGTTTCCTTTCTATTGGATGATCCTTACCTCTTTAAAGAGCTATGGTTCGTATAACAGTGAATATATTCCAAAGTTTTTTGTTTCAAATCCAACTTTAGAGAATTATGTTCAAGCTTTTACAGAGGTTCCACTTGGAAGGTATTTCTTAAATACAATTATTTTTACAGTTATCACAACGTCTTTAATGCTTATAGTTGTTGTTCTTGCGGCATTTGCTTTCTCAAGGCTTAACTTTAAGGGCAAGAATCTTACTTTTACAGCTTTCTTGTCTTTGATGATGATCCCAAATGAGCTTGTGATAATAACTAACTTTGTGACTATCACAAATCTTGGATTGCGCAATACTTTTACGGGCTTAATTTTGCCTAGTGTTACTAGTGTTTTCTATATTTATTTATTAAAGGAGAACTTTGAACAGATTCCTGATTCTTTATATAAGGCAGCTAAAGTTGATGGCACAAGTGATTTAAAATATTTGTTTAAGGTTATGATTCCAATTTGTAAGCCAACTATTATTACGGTAGTTATATTAAAAGTAATTGAATGCTGGAATGCTTATGTATGGCCAAGGCTTATTACAGATAATGAACTTTATTATTTGGTTTCAAATGGTATTCAAGAGATTAGGGAAAATGGCTTTGGAAGAGAAAACATCCCAGCTATGATGGCTGCCGTAGTGCTTATTTCTATTCCATTAATTGTTTTATTCCTTATTTTCCATAAAAAGATTATGGAGGGAGTTTCAAGAGGAGGCACCAAGGGATGAGAAAGAAACTTATTTTATTTATTTCAATTTTGTTGTTAGCATCTTGTTTAAGTGGATGCCATGGTGCTAGTGAGACTTCTTCTTTTAGCGTTCCTGAAGAGTTTGATACAAGCAAGAGCTATGAGATTACTTTTTGGGCCAAAAACGATAGTAATAAAAGCCAAGTAGCGATTTATAAGAAAGCTATTGAGGATTTTGAGAAAATTTATCCAAATATCACCGTTAATCTTTCTTTGTATACTGATTATACGCAAATCTATAATGATGTTATTACTAATATTTCAACTGGCACTACACCTAATGTTTGTATAACTTATCCCGATCATATTGCGACTTATTTAACCGGAAACAATATCGTTGTTCCTTTGGATGATTTGATGAGTGATGAAAAGTATGGCTTAGGTGGTAGTGAAGTCAAGTTTGATTCCCCAACTGTTCAACAGGTTGTGCCCCAATTTTTAAATGAAGGTGTTATAGAAGGCCATCAATATGCACTACCGTTCATGCGTTCTACCGAGGCATTATATATTAATAAGACTTATGTAGAAAAGCTGGGTTATGAAATTCCTGATGAAATAACTTGGGACTTTATTTTTGAAGTTAGTGAAAAGGCCATGGAACAGGATAGTGATGGCAATTATTTAGTCAATGGTCAAAAGACATTAATTCCTTTTATCTATAAATCAACTGATAATATGATGATTCAAATGCTTAAGCAGCTTAATGCTGGTTACTCGGATGATGATGGAAATATTTTGATTTTCAACGATACTACTAGATCCATATTGAAAGAAATAAGTGAACATGCGAAAACAAAATCTTTTTCTACTTTTAAAATATCTAGTTATCCAGCTAATTTCTTAAATGCTGGTCAGTGCTTATTTGCGATTGATTCTACTGCTGGTTCTACTTGGATGGGATCTGATGCACCATTGGTTGATATTGCGGAAGATAAACTTGTTCAGTTTGAAACCGTCGTAAGGGAGATTCCTCAATATGATTATTCAAATCCACAAATGATTTCACAAGGTCCTTCTATATGTATCTTTAATAAAGAGGACAGTGGCGAAGTGTTAGCTTCTTGGCTTTTCGCTCAATATTTGTTAACTAATGATATCCAAATAGCTTATAGTGAAACGGAGGGCTATGTTCCAGTTACTAGTAAGGCTCAAGAATCAGATGAGTATCAAGAATATTTATCTTTATCTGGTAGTGATAATGATGAGCATTATTCTATAAAGATTGATGCGACAAAACTTCTTATTGATAATATTGACAATACCTTTACCACTGCGGTATTTAATGGTTCTGCTTCACTTCGAAATGCGGCTGGTCAATTAATAGAGGAAACAGTAAAAGGTGCTAGAAGAGGCAAGACTGTAGATGATGACTTTATTGATAGCTTGTTTGAGGATATTAAATCTTTGTATAGACTTGATCAAATAAGCAACACTTCAACAACTGATTTGGGCCCTTTGCCAACTGCTTCTAAGGTACTTCTTGGAAGTATTGTTGGAGTGTGGATTTTAATTGGGGCATATTGTTTGCGCAAAGAAATAAAGAAGAAACAAAGTTGAAAGCCTTTTCTCGCTACTTGCTATTAATTGTATTAAAAAATAATGATGCTATAATATTTTGTGTTGTGCAATACAACAAAGGAGAGAATAAATGAAAAAGTTATTAACTATTTTACTTTCTGTATTAATGGTTATGAGTTTGGCTGCTTGTTCTTCTAGTAGTTCAAACAGTGACTCTACAGCTGATGACACAGCTGATACTACTGATGATACAGATGATTCTAGTGAAGCTGCTGATACTCCAACTGCTAAGGATGACTACTATAGTTTCCATGAAGCTGCTGTTGATAGCGAAGTTGAAGTATTAATGTATGTTCAAGGACATCAAGCTTATTGGGAAGATAATGGCCAAGGCGTTATGACTATTTATGGTAATGATGGTATTGGTGGTTACTTTGTATACAATGGTAAGATTGACAAGGAACAAGCTGATGCTATTGAAGAAGGTACTCTTGTAAAAGTTACTGGTGTTAAGTCTGAATGGTCTGGTGAAGTTGAAATCACTGATGCTACTATCGAAGTATATCCTTCTTGTGAAGAAAAAGTATTCGATGTTCTTGATGTAACTGATGTTATGAATGATACTGAAACTTTAACTGAATGTATGAACCAAAAGGTAGCTATCAATGGTCTTGAGGTTGTTGAAGTTACTAAGAAAGATTCTGAATCTGATCCAGATTTATACATCGAATGTAAGCTAGGTGAATTAACAGTTAATCTTTGTGTTGAAAACTATTTAACTGGTCCTGATACTGATGTTTACCAAGCTGCTGAAAGTCTTGAAGCTGGTAATGTGATTGATGTTGAAGGTTTCTTATACTGGTATGAGGGTGCTAACCCACATGTTACTTCAATCACTTTAGTAGGCTAATTTACAGGTTTAAATGATTGATTAAAGCCGTCATTAATTTGATGGCTTTTTTATTTTTAAATTTGCAAAAACATCTTTTAATTATTAGATATTTGTAAGTTTTTATGCTTGATAAAATATTAATAATTAGTTGTTTAATTAGTGTATAATAGTAGTGCAATTATTAAGAGGAGGAAATTTTTAAAATGGCTGTTAAAGTTGCAATTAATGGTTTTGGCCGTATCGGTCGTTTAGCTTTCAGACAAATGTTTGATGCTGAAGGTTATGAAGTAGTTGCTATCAATGATTTAACATCTCCTAAGATGTTAGCTACTCTATTAAAGTATGATTCTGCTCAAGGTGGTTTCTGTGGTAAGTTTGGTGAAAACAAGCACACTGTAGAATACAAAGAAGCAGTTATGGAAGAAGATGGCAAGACTGTAAAGGTTCCTGGTTCTATCACTGTTGATGGCAAGGAAATTACAATCTATGCTATGCCTAAGGCTGAAGAATTACCTTGGGGTCAATTAGGTGTTGATGTAGTTCTAGAATGTACAGGTTTCTATACTTCTAAGGCTAAGGCTGAAGCTCATATCAAGGCTGGTGCTAGAAAAGTTGTTATTTCTGCTCCTGCTGGTAATGATCTTCCAACTATCGTTTACAATGTAAACCATAAGACATTAAAGCCAGAAGATACAGTTATTTCTGCAGCTTCTTGTACTACAAACTGCTTAGCTCCTATGGCTAAAGCATTAAATGATTATGCTCCTATTTCTTCAGGTATCATGACTACTGTTCATGCTTATACTGGTGACCAAATGATTCTTGATGGTCC
>CAVDDT010000009.1:0-46390 GCA_963607765.1 Paratractidigestivibacter sp.
ACAGCATTATTAACATCGTTACTTCTAAGCGAGTTAGAACAAATAAGTTCACTATATAAATCTGTTTTAAAAGCTTCATGTCTTTTTACAGGCTTTTGTTCATATAGTTTAACCTTAATCCCTAAATTAGCCAATTTATATGCAGCCTCACAACCTGCAAGGCCAGCTCCTACTACAATAACTTCTTTCATTTCTTTTTTCTTCTATAAGTTTTAGGCTTAGATTCGCCTTCAATACTTTCAATATACTTGCACTTTGGATAAGCGCTGCAACCAATAAAATAATTGCCATATCTTGATTTACGCTTTAATAAAGGCTTGCCACATTCAGGACATTCTCTGCCTACTTCTTCAGGCTTTTCCTTTTCAATCTTTTCGATGTATTTACACTCAGGATACTTTGAACAAGAAATAAACTTTCCATAGCGGCCTGTACGATAGATCAAAGGTGAACCACAATTTGGACAATCCCTGCCCACATTTTCAGTTTCAATATATTTGCAATTAGGATAGTTAGAACAAGCTGTAAACTTGCCGTATTTGCCTTCTTTGATAACTAAATCGCTGCCACATAAAGGACACTTTTCACCAGTTTTTACGTCCTCTTTCTTTTCCATGTTTTTATAAGCATCATCAACTAAAGGTGAAAACTTATCATAGAATTCATGAAGATAAGTAATATTGTCTTGTTTGTGTTCAGCTATTTTATCAAGTCCATTTTCCATTTCAGCAGTATATTTAACATTAATAACAGAACTGAAATATTCCTTAAGCTTTTCATCAGTTAATCGGCCCTGCTCTGTTGGATAAAAATACTTAGTCTTAGACTTTTCATTTTCTTTCTTAAGCTCTACATAGCTTCTTTTAACAATAGTATCAATAATAGTAGCATAAGTACTTGGCCTACCTACGCCCTCTTCTTCTAAGGCTTTAATTAGCTTAGCTTCGGTATATCTACTAGGTCCTTCGGTAAAATGCTGTTCCTTCTTTAAATCACTCAAAGAAAGTTTATCTCCCTTAATAAGAGATTTTAAAATAACATCTTTACTTGAATCATAGTCTTTATAGACTTTCAAGAAACCATCAAAGACAAGTTCACTGCCGCTAATAGTAAAAAGCATATTCTCACACTTAATATTGTAAGTAACAGATTTAAATACAGCTTCGCTCATCAAAGAAGCCAAAGCACGATAATATATAAATTTATATAGTTTATATTGATCATTAGTTAAATAGTCTTTAACACTCTCTGGGGTATGTTCTAATGAAGTTGGTCTAATAGCTTCATGTGCATCTTGAGAAGATTCATCATTCTTAACCCGATAAAAGCCCTTATACTTATCACCGTATTCTTCTTCTATTAAAGAATAAGCTGCTGAAATAAATTCATTAGATAAACGCGTTGAGTCAGTACGCATGTAAGTAATCAAACCAACAGTCTCACTTTTTAAATCAATTCCTTCATATAAATTTTGGGCAAGCATCATTGTTTTCTTAGCGCTAAAGCCTAGTTTACTAGAAGCTTCTTGTTGAAGGGTTGAAGTAATAAAAGGAAGATAAGCAGCTCTCTTTTTATTTTTGGTGATAACTTCATCAACTATAAAAGGATTTTTAATATTATCAACAACTTTATTTGCCTCATCTTCATTTTTGATTTCAGCTTTTTTATCATCTATTTTAGCTAAAGTTGTTTCAAACAAATCGCCATCTTTGTCTAAAATAGCCTTAATTGTCCAATATTCTTCAGGAACAAAAGATTCAATTTCCTTTTCACGGTCACAAATCATTCTAAGAGCGATAGACTGTACTCTACCAGCAGACTTAGACTTAATTTTCTTTTGAAGCAATTTAGACAACTTAAAGCCAATTATTCTATCTAATATTCTTCTTGTTTCTTGTGACTTAACTAAATCCATATCAATGGTTCTAGGCGTTTCCATTGACTTTAAAATGGTATTTTTAGTGATTTCATTAAAAACAACTCTATCAGTTGCATTTAAATCAATGCCAAGTTCAGTAGCTAAATGCCATGAAATTGCTTCCCCCTCTCTATCAGGGTCGGTCGCAAGATATACTTTATCAGCCTTTTTAACAAGCTCCTTAAGTTCTTTTACAACTTGTTTCTTATCTTTAGAAACAACATAATTAGGCGCAAAGTCATGTTCAACATCAACGCCAAGTCCTTCTTTGCCACTTGTGGCTAAATCACGAATATGTCCTTTACTAGACACTACCTTATAATCTTTTCCTAAATATTTTTCGATTGTCTTCGATTTTGATGGAGACTCTACTATAACTAAATTTTTCATAATTTTCCTTTACAAAATAATAACTTACACAAGAGAAATACTTTTGTCAATTGAATAAATCATTATAACTAATCATCAATGCACCCTCGTTTATCAATGTATTATTATAAACATCCTTTTCACTAAAAACCGAAAAAGGTAAAACTTTAACATCTTTCCCTAGCTTTAAAGTTTCATTAACAGTTGTCATCGTACCACTTTTCTCATTTAATTCCATCACATATACTTCCCTAGATAATGCGGAGATAATCCTATTTCTAAAAGGAAAGTGATAGGCAAATGGGACAGTATTATTGGGATATTCAGATAACAATAATCCTTCTTTCTCAAGTTTTTGATAGAGTTCTTTGTTTTCCTTTGGATAAATATAATCTATTCCGCTTCCAAGAATACCAATACTTCTTTTAGCACTAGATTGCGCACAAGCATCTATCCCCTTCGCAAGTCCAGAGACGACAACTTCTTTTTTATTATTAGCCAAAGCTCTTGTGGCCTTAAGAGCGTAATCACTCGGAAAACGCGATCCAACTATACCAATTTTTTCTTGTTTCAAAAGATCCAAATTTCCTTTATAAAACAACACAAATGGCGGATCTGTTAAATCCAATAATTCTTTAGGATAGATATCATCAAAAATAGTAAAACAGTTTTGACAAGTAACATATTCAACGCTTGTTCCACCAATAATATCTTCCTTGATTTTCTTGTAGTCACCTTTATTCTTGATGGCAATACTAATAAGTTTCTCTTTTTTATTCACACTATATTATTGCCAAAATAAAACAAAATTCCTACATATCTTTTCTAAATTTTACATTTTGACAAGGTTTATATGAAAAACGATAAATATCAAATACACCATATTCATTCATAAGCTCAATATGTCTTTTAGTAGGATATCCTTTATGCTTTCGATATTCATACTCAGGATAAAGCTTATCAATTTCATACATAATATGATCTCTTGTAACCTTAGCCAAAATAGATGCAGCCGCAATTGAAATGGACTTTGCATCACCTTTAATAATGGGAATTACTTTAGGATTGTCTTCAATAGGCATTGCATCAGTTAAAACTGCCTCAACATCTTTTTCAAGAGCCAATTCACTCATAGCTTTTTTAGTGGCTGCATAAATGTTTAATTCATCAATTTCCTTTGGTGAAACAATCTTCACATCATAAAATAAAGCATCATTTTTAATAACCTCAAAAAGAGCTTCTCTTTTCTTTTCACTAAGCTTTTTCGAATCATTAATTAAATCATTACTATAGCCAACAGGTAATACACAACAAGCAACACAAAGTGGCCCACATAATGGTCCTCTTCCAGCCTCATCAATGCCCATCACAAATTTATTAATTGCCCAATTTTTATTTTCAAACTCATTTAATAGACTCATATTTTTCAAACGTAATTCTACCTATTTTAGCACTTCTAATTTCCTTAAGAAGCATATCACAAGTTTTCTTCTTATCTATTTGTCCGCTAGTTAAACACCCTTTATTTTTTCCAATGTCCAATAATAAAGAAGTGCTTGATTCATCAACACTATATCGTGTACTTAAAAAAGAAGGATACTCATTTCTAATATAATCTAAGCCAAACAAAACAATAGCTTCTTCATCTAAAATTTCATCATTCATACTTCCAAGCAAAGCTAATATCTTAGCTTTATCTTGGTCCTCAATTTTAGGCCATAAAACACCAGGCGTATCCAATAATTCAACATCTTCGTTAATTCTAATCCATTGTAAGTTTTTAGTGACACCAGGCCTATTTTCTGATTTGGCTACCCTTTTTTTAACAATATTATTAATAAAAGTAGATTTACCAACATTAGGAATGCCAACAACCATTGCCCTTAAAACTTTCTTTCTAATACCACGAGCTTTGGCCTTATCTAACTTATCTTTTAAGATCAGTTTTACTTCATCAACAATCTTTTTGGTAATTTTTTCATTTAAACTATCGCAAATCAAAACATGCTTAAAATAATTAGTCCATTTCTTGTTTTCAATTTCGTCGGCCATATCAGCCTTATTTAAAATAACTAGTCTTTCCTTATTCTTTGCCATTTCCTCAAGCAAAGGGTTTCCACTAGCTAAAGGCATACGTGCATCACGTAGCTCTATAACTATATCAACCAGCTTAAGCTGCTCCTCCATTTGCCTTTTGGCCTTAGCCATATGACCGGGATACCAGTTTATATTAATATCTTTATCACTCATGTTTATAATCCTTTAAAAAATTTTCGAGTTCATCAACATTATTAAAAATATTTTCAAAAATATTATATAGAGAATCAGTTGCTTCATATTTCCCAATAGCAAAACATCTTTTATTAAAGCCATAAGCAATGCCGGCTTCCATATGACTAGAATTGCCAGCCGGAAGTACAAGCAAAAAACAATCAGAGGTTTTTTCAGCATTTAAGTCTTCATTAAAAATATCCAAAACAACTTTACTCTTAAGGTTTAAAGACTCAAACTCGAGTTGTTTCTCTTCTATTGTTTGATTAGAGTTTCCATATGATTGATTGTCATTTTTAAGAAAGCAATAATAAGAAATGTGATATTTATCAAAAATATCACAGATTTTTAAAATATTTTCCTTGTTTCTTGCCTTACCAGCAATAAAAAAATCATACATCTTAATACCTACTTATAATTTCGTAAATTTCTTCAAGACTATTAGCAAAAAAGATACCAGAAAGTCTATCGTATGAGCTAAGTTCCATTGATACCATTTTATCCAAAAGTCTTTTTAAATCATCATAATAGCTATTTAAATTAAAAATAATGCAAGGAGCACTGCTGTGCTTTAAAGCAACCATAGACATCACTTCAGAGATTTCTTCTAAGGTTCCAGTGCCACCGGGAAAAGCAATAAAACAATCACCAAGTTCAATCATCTTTTTCCTTCTAGAAGCAATATCATCGGTAATAATTAATTCATCAATTTTGTCATAAACAAAACCTTCATCAACAAAAAACTTAGGTTCAACACCAATCACTTTGCCAGAATGTTCTAAAACCGAAGAAGCTAAAACTCCCATAAGTCCACTCTTAGAGCCACCATACACCAAAGTATGATCATTTTCGCCAATCCAGCTTCCTAATTTTTCAGCATTTTCTTTTAAAGAAATATCTTTACCAATATTAGCACCCAAATAAACAGTTATATTCATTATTTAACTCCTATTCTATTAAAAGGATAGTAGACAAAGAAACCAGTGGACTTGATTTCGCTCTTTTTAAACGATCCATAGTAACGAGAATCACGAGAAACATTACGATTATCACCCATGCAAAAATATTCATCGTCACCTAAAGTAACTTCAAAATCTTCAGTATAAACATCATCATCCAAGAAAGTTTCTTCTATATATTCACCATTAACATATAGCTTGTTGTCTTTATAAGTTATAGTTTCATTAGGCATGCCAATAATTCTCTTAACAAGAAGCTCACTTGCCTTATCTGAATCAATGACGCAAATATCAAACCGATTAATACTTATATTTTTAGTAATAATAAAGCTAAAACCTCGATCATTGTTTTGCAAAGTTGAGTACATACTTGTACCTTTAACTTGTGCCGAGATAAACAAAAACTTAAAACAAATAAAAACAATAATAACCGAAGTTAAAACGACCTGCAATATATCTTTTAAAATTTTCCAATATTTATTTTCCATGAAACTATTATATTAAAAAAGTCGCCGTAGCGACTTTTTAAATTAACGAACTTCTTTAATTCTAGCAGACTTACCAGAACGGCTTCTTAAATAATAAAGCTTAGCTCTTCTTACTTTACCAGTTCTTAATACATGAATCTTATCAATTAGTGGAGAATTAACTGGGAAAGTTCTTTCAACACCTACACCACTAGAAATCTTTCTAACAGTGAAAGTTTCACCAATGCCACTACCTTGAACCTTGATTACGATACCCTCGAATGCTTGGATACGAGATTTGTCGCCTTCTTTAATCTTTACGTCAACTCTTACAGTCATACCTGGACGTAATTCAGGAAGATCACTCTTTAATTGAGATTTAGTGATCTCATTTACTAAATTTAAATTCATCTTTCTCTCCTTTAACAAGTATATAATTATTGTTCATAATCATACGAAAAGCGGAACAACAATGCCTAAATATAATATCATAGTCACTTGACTAAGACAAGAAGTTTTCATATAAAAAATTAGCTAAGCCATCTTTATAAACATCATCAACGCTATAAGCTACTTTTGCATTCTTATTTCCAACATATACTCCAGTTCCATTAATTAAAGCAGGAACATCATTTTCACAATCTCCAGCTGTTAAAATGGCCTTAGGATTAATATTTTTAAGATTAGCAAAATCAATAACCGACTTCCCCTTGCTTAACCCCTTGGGAACAATCTCCATAACGTCCTCACCAGAGTAAAACATATCAAATCTAGAATCATTTATGCTGGCAATCTTTTCATCTAATTCTTTCTTGTGCTCTTTTAAAAAAACAACAATCAACTTAGGAGACTTTTCTAAAGAATTAAAATCATATTCTCTAAATGAAACAAATCTCCTTTTTGACCAAGTATCCATCATTTCTCTATCAGAAATCATGTGATTAATTAAAAGTTCTTTTTCATCATGATAACAAGCCAAAGCAAGATAATCTTCACAAAAGAATTTGTTTAAAAATTTAATTGAATCATCATACACATAGTCAACATAAGTATGAATTTTATTTTTAACATCTTCAAATTCAATGCCATTACAACCATAAAAATAATCAAATAAATCTAAAATATCATTTTTAATCAAAACCTTTTTACTAGAAAAAATAGCTCTGCCAGAATTAATAACCAAATCATAGCCTCTATTTTTTAATTCTTTTAAACAATAAAGCATCTTTTCACTACATAAGCAGTCTTTGTCAACTAAAGTGCCATCCACATCAAATAGAAAAGCTTTGATATCATTTTTTAAGTTCATCTATAACCTCATCTAACATTCTTTTTTCTTCATCAGTAAACTTGTGCTTTTCTAATAAATCAGGACGAAATTTATAAGTCTCTCTAATACTTTCCTTTAAATTAAACTTTCTAATTTCCTCATGATTACCATTAGTTAAAACAAAAGGAACCACCTTGCCATTATAATCATATGGCCTAGTATATTGGGGATATTCAAGAAGATTATTATTGTATGATTCTTCTTTTAAACTATCAGCACTAATGCCCTCATCAATAAGTCTCATGATTGAATCCATAACAACCATGGCTGCCAATTCACCACCAGTTAGAATATAATCACCAATTGAAACATTCTCATCAATGTATTCATTAACTCTATCATCAACGCCTTCATAATGGCCACAAACAATCATAATGTCTTCACAGTTCAGCAATCTATAAGCATCATCTTCCGTGTATGGTTTTGCTTTAGGTGAAGTTAACAAAACATGTGTATTAGCATTTTTATTATCAATAATCGCATTAGCTAAAACATCAACTCTTATAAGCATGCCAGCTCCCCCACCATATGGAGTATCATCAACATGTCTATGCTTGTCTATTGAATAATCTCTGATATCAACAACCTTAACCTCAACAAGTTGTTTATCTAAAATTCTTTTAATAATAGAAGTATTAAGAAAACCATCGAATTGTTCCTTAAATAAAGTTAAAACAGTTATTTTCATAATAAACCATCCATCTTAACGACATCAATTCGATTATTAGTGATATCAACATTTAAAATAAAGTTCTTCAAATAAGGAACAAGGATTTCTTCATCATCTTTTTTAATTCTTAAAAAATTGTATGAAATACCTTTTTCAACCTTCAAAATGATGCCGACTTTCTCATTATCCACAAAAACATCCAACCCCTTTAAATCTTTAAAATAATATTCGCCATCTTCTAAAGACTTAATATCGTCAACATTTTTATAAATCATTTTGCCTTTTAAATCCAAGACATTATTAATGTTGTCAAATCCCTTAAGTTTTAAAATAATAAAGCCTTTATGAACTCTTACATTTTCACAAACATATTCTTTATATTCCTCGCCAATATAAATAATTGAATCTTTTTTATAACGATCATTAATAAAATCAGTATGAGAATCAATCTTAAGTTCACCTCTTATACCAAAAGTATTAATAATTTCACCAATAATTACATATTCCATAAGTATGATTATATAAAAAAAGAGATGTTTTTACATCTCTTATAGTGCTTCAAATTTAATAGAAATACGCTTGTTTTCTATTCTACTAGCAACTTGTAGCATTTGACGAATTGAATTAGCCATCACGCCTTGCTTACCAATTAAGCGAGCAATATCACCGCTTGGTGCATAAACATATAATAGAATTTCGTTATCATTTAACGATTCCATTTGTTTGACCATTACACTTTCGTTATCGCTACAAATAGGCTTTACAATGTTTAACAAGATTTTCTCAAGATCAATCATTATTAAGCACCTTTTTTGCTATCTGCATACTTCTTCATAATGCCTTGTTTAGAAAGGATATTACGAACTGTATCAGAAGGAAGTGCACCATTGTTTAACCAACTTAGTACTTTTTCTTCGTTAATATTAACAACAGCAGGATTCTTAGTAGGATCATAATTTCCTAAAACTTCGATTTCTCTGCCATCTCTTCTATCTCTTGAATCAGAAACAACAATACGATAGAAAGGAGACTTCTTAGCACCCATTCTCTTTAATCTAATCTTTACCATGTCTATTCCTCCTTTATTTACTTAATAATAATTACATAAATAAAAAGAAGTGTCAAGTATTTTTACTTGACACTAAAACATACCTCTTGTTAATCCCGACAAAGACTTCATCATCTTCTTGGATTTCTCAAATTGATTGATAACCCTATTAACATCATCAACACTGGTTCCACTACCCTTAGCAACTCTACGTTTATGGGAACCCCTCATAATGCTAGGATCTCTTTTTTCTTCCTTTGTCATAGATTGAATGATAGCCTTAGTAACTTTCATATTTTTATCAACCTTATCATCATCAACTTGTCCCTTAAAGTCATTCATGCCAGGAATCATGCCCATTAAAGAAGAAAGAGGACCAAGCTTTTTGGTTTGTTCAATAGAAATCAACATATCATCCATTGTCATTTTGCCAGATAACATTCTTTTTGTTAGCTCTTCAGCTTGTTTCATATCAAACTCTTCTTGAGCTTTTTCAACAAGTGAAACAACATCACCCATGCCTAGAATTCTATCGGCTAAACGATCAGGATGGAAAGCATCTAAATCATTTATTTTTTCACCAACGCCAGTGTACTTGATAGGAACACCAGTCATTGCCTTAACAGAAAGAATAGAACCGCCTTTAGCATCACCATCAAATTTAGTAACAATTAAACCAGTAACATTTAATAATTCATTAAAAGTAGAAGCAACGTTACATATATCCTGACCAGTTAAAGCATCAACAGTAAGCAATATTTCATCAGGCTTTACAGCTGATTTAATATCACTTAATTCTTTCATTAATTGTTCATCGATTTGAAGACGACCAGCAGTATCGATTAAAGCGACATCAAAATTATTTTCTTTGCCATATTTAACGCCTTCAATTGCTGTATTTAAAGCATTTACAAAGATGCCCTTAGAGAACACCTCAACATCAATTGAAGCGCCAAGTGTCTTTAATTGATCAACAGCAGCGGGTCTAACTAAGTCACAAGCAATCATTAAGACTTTCTTGCCTTCTTTTTTCATTTGATTAGCAATTTTAGCAACCTGAGTAGTCTTACCTGTACCCTGTAAACCAACCACCATAATAGTAGTTAGACCACCTTGTTTATAATGAATTGAGTTATCATCATCACCTAATAATTTGATGATTTCATCATGAATGATTTTAACTAATAATTGTCCAGGATCAATCGCATTTAAAACATCTTGTCCCTCTACTTCCTTTCGGATTGAATTTAAGAAATTTTGAACAACTGTATAATTAACATCAGACTCTAAAAGAGCAACTCTTATCTCCTTTAAAGTATCTTCCATGTTTCGCTCAGAAAGCTTTCCTTTACCAGAAATATTCTTAAGCGATTTTGTTAAACGATCTTGTAATGAATCAAAAGCCATATCTAGATTATAAAAAAATCCTCGTATTTAAACAAGGATTTCATTACTTATAAATTACTGGAACACGATTATTAATGTTGCAAATTAGCTCATATGGAATGGTGTTCAAGTTTTTAGCGATCTTATTTATATCGCCGTACACTATAGCTTCATCATAAAGCTTGCAATCAATATCGCTAACATCAACCATCAGTTGATCCATGCAAACATTACCTAAAATATTAGCCTCTTTGCCATTTATATTAATCGTATTAACTCCACTATTATATCGATAATAGCCATCACCATAGCCAATAGCGATAGTAGCCACTTTAATGTCTCTATCGGCAATATAACGACGATTATAGCCTATTGCCTCTCCTTTTTTAACATCTTTAATATGTGTAATTACAGACTTCAAAGTTAAAGCCGGTTTTAAGCCTTCATATTCATCCAAACCATAAAGAATAATGCCAGGTCTAACCATATCCAAATGATAATATGGATGTTTAAAAATAGTACCAGAATTAGCACAATGAGCTATCCTAAAAGTAATTCCTTTATTCTTTAAAGAATCAATAGCGCTTGTGAAATTATTAAATTGAAAAGCTGAATAATCATCATCTAAACAATCAGAAAAATGAGTAAAAACACCTTCAAAATCCAAATTAGGAAGTAAACATGCTTCATACATTTCAAGAGTATCTTTAAAACCAATTCGATTCATTCCAGTATCAATTGCCAAATGACATTTAATCTTAATGTTCTTATCATTCAATTCTCTTGCATATTCTAAAGAATAAACACATTGAGTAATATCATTTTTGTTAAGCAATTCAATTTCATCAATTGGTGTATAGCCAAGAATCAAAATAGGAGTGCTTATTTTATTTTTTCTAAGCTCAAGAGCCTCTTCAATATTACTAACCGCAAAATAATTAGCCTTAAGCTTTTCATAGATTTTAGCCATCATGACCGCACCATGACCATATGCATTATCTTTTATAACAGGGCAAATCATAGAATCGCCAATTTTAGACTTAATCAAATTGTAGTTATAAACTATATTATTTAAATCAATTTCAACCCACGTTCTTTTACACATAAATCTATTCTAACGCAAAATCAAAAGTATGATAACTAAATAAGTATTTTTGTGCCAAAACTTCTTGAAGTAGATAAATTGAGTATACTGTCTTTTCCAAAAACACTGCCTAAAACAAGCTTGTAGCTATCAACTAAATCAAATGGAACAACAGCTAAGATAGTTCCACCAAAGCCACCGCCATGAACTCTATAAGCCCCTCTATCTCCTAAAATATAAGAAGACATAGCTAATGCAATTGCCATTGGCTGAGTTTTAGGAAGAGAACCAACAGAAATATTTTGATTATACATAAAACTAGATTGGCCACTTTCCTTAATAAGTTTAAGTAATGTATCGATATCTTTATTCTTAACAGCCTCTTTTTCATCTACAGCACGCTTATCTTCGGTAAATAAATGGAAAGCTCTAAGCACTGCACGATCATTCTCAAGTGATTCTCTAATCTCTTTAACATGGCTAAAGAAATATCCAGGATCACAATCAGCTAAAACGTCACCATCCATAACATTAGCAACCATTTTCATTTCCTTAGGTATAGCCGAATACTCATCACTCAAGTCAGCATGGTCACCCTTACAATCAACAAGCATTAACTTATATCCGTAATCTTCAAAGTTAAAGTCATAGCTTTCAACAGTAGGAGCCTTAGGATCTTTAAAATCCATCGCTACAAGCCCGCCACAAGAAATAGTGGCTTGATCTAATAAACCACTAGCTTTGCCAAAATAATCATTTTCCGCAAACTGGCTAATAATAGCTCTATCAATTGGTGTAATAACACCTTTGTTGTATAAAGAGTTAAATATTTCAACAATCATGATTTCAAAACAAGCACTAGATGACATGCCCGATCCAATAGCAACCCCAGAATCACAAATTGCCTCAAAACCACCAGTTCTATATCCAAGTTCATTTAATTTATAGGCAATTCCTTTAATTAAAGAAGTTGAAGTATTACATTCTTCTTGCTTTTTCTCTAAATTATTTAAAGAAATAATGCAATCAGGAAACTTTTCATCAACAAATGTGCAAGTATCTTTATCAATAGCCTTAACAACGCAAATATTATCAAAATTAATAGTAGCAGATAAAGTATGGCCATGTTGGTGATCAGTATGATTGCCACCAATTTCGGTTCTTCCAGGAGATGAAATTAGATGATAATCTCCATCATTAAATCTTTCATAAGCTTTATCTAAAAGAGCTAAATATCTTCTCTTTTCTAAAGCTAAATCACGAGTGCCTTTAATTTGATAAAGTGTTTCACAAAACTTGTCACTTAAAATATAATCTTTTAATTCGCTATAATTCATTTAATATTCTCCACTGTATATTTAATGTAATGCTTAACCTCTTTATCCTTGTAGATAATTGGTTTTAATAAGCCATCATAATTAATGCTATTAGGATAATATTGGCATTCAAAACAAACACCATAATATTGCCCATACTTCTTGCTATTTTTGCCATCAACAAGGTCTAGATAATTAGCAGTATAGATATGCATATCTGGCAAGTCAGAATAAACTCTTAATAATAATTTGTCATTTCTAAGGCTTGCAACCTCTTTGTCATTTAATGTTTCAAAGACGTAATTATGATCAATTCCACCATTTGATAAATTGCTGTGATTAATCTTTAAATTATCGCCAATCTTTTTAAAATCAGTAAAATCAAATGGCGTATCTTTTACATCTATAATTTTTTCGCTAGCCATTGACCCAATGTTTAAAGCAACCTTATCAGTATTAATCTTGAGTTCTTCATCCAAGATGTCTTTTATTCCACCACTTAAATTAAAATAAGAGTGATTCGTAATATTCAAAATCGAATCTTTATCACAAGTGGCAACAAACCAATAAAGTAAATTGTTATCATCTAACTTATAAAATACTTCTAAATGTAGATTACCAGGAAAGCCTCCTGAACCATCCAAATCATCTAGTTCGAAATTAATTAGATTATCATTAAATTCTTTAACTTTATAACCTCTAAAGCTTAAATCACCAGCACTTGAATGAAGAGCAATGTTGGGCTCATTTAAAGATAATTGATATGTAACACCATTAATTGTAAATCTGCCATTAGCAAGTCTATTGGCATTTCTACCTACTGTTGCGCCCATATGTGGGTCGCTGTTTAATAAATAGCTTTGCTCATCATCATAGCCAAGAACAATATCAGTGGTTGTCCTTTTATCTAAAAAAGAAACCAAAGTAGCACCAATACTAGATACTTTTACTTTTAAATATTCATTTTCAAGAGTATAAATCATTTTGATTCCCTATTAGCCTTAACAAGCATGGCAGCACCCATTACACCAGGTTCTTTTAAAGTTGCCAATCTAATCTCTGCTGGATTTTTGCTATTAAAATATTTATGATATTTTTCAATCATCAAAGGCCACAATAGTTTATGTTGATATTTGGAAACAGAACCACCTAAAACAAATACATGGGGATCAGCAACTTGACTAATGGTTGCAAGAAGTCTTCCTAAATCATCAGCAATTTCATCAATAACTTTTTTAGCATCAGGATCACTATTATAATTTTCAAAAAGTTCTTGTCCCTTAGCATCATCACCATATAATTCCTTAGCTTTTATATCGAGAGCTCTACCACTTGCCTCAGATTCAACAGCGCCAGCATTTAAAGTAGCAATGTATTTGTTTTCGGTATCCTTAACAATGATATTTCCTATCTCGCCAGCATAGCCCTTTTGGCCAGAAAGAATGTGATGATTAACAATCAAAGCTCCCCCAATACCAGTAGAATGAGTGATGTAGTAAACGATTGGTTTATCCTTACCAGCTCCAAGCATGGCTTCAGCTAACCCTGCCATATTTGCATCATTATCCATATAAACAGGAAGGCCATATCTTTCTTCAATAATATCGGCTATCTTATAGCCTTTAAAACCAACTAGATTTGTAGAGATAGACATCACTTTATTATAGACGTCCACAGGTCCTGGAACAGCGATGCCGATGCCTTTGGTTTTCTTAATATCACCAATTTGATCAAGCACTGAAAAAATGGCGTCTCTAACTTTTTCCTTAGGACCAATTAAGCCATACGAAGGACTAATGTATTGTTCAATAATATTACCATCATCATCCATTTTGCAAGCCCTTACATTAGTACCGCCTAAATCAACACCTACATAATAATTCATGATCATAATCCCCTTTATATAGTTCTATTATATTATTTCTGCAAATAAATCATAGCCCTTGTAGTCAGTGATTTTAACATTCACAAAAGAGCCTAATTTTAAGCTTTCATTAGTTTTAATGTAAATTACCCCATCAACACCATCTGGAGCGGACATTTTAGACCTAGCAATATATCTTTTAAACAAAGACTCATATCTTTCAACAAGAACAGTATAAGTTTTTCCAACTCGTTTTTTATTCTTTTCAAAAGTTATATTTTGTTGAAGTTCCATAAGCTTGTTGTAGCGTTCTTGTTTAAGATCTTCATCAATTTGAGGCATATCATAAGCCTTAGTATCCTCTTCTTTAGAATAAGTAAAAGCTCCTAAAGAATCAAACTTAAGTTCCTCTACCATATTTAAAGTATCATTAAATGTTTCATCGGTTTCATAAGGAAAACCAACAATTAAAGTAGTTCTAATTGTAGGATCATCAAACATTTCTCTTATATGATTAACTCTTTCTTTGATTAACGCAACAGAACCTCTTCTATTCATTTTCTTTAGAATCATATCGTTACCATATTGAACAGGAATATCAAAATATGGAAGAATATGTTTAGAATTTTTCATCACATCCAAAAGTTCATCTTCAATTTCATCAGGATACATATACAAAACTCTAATCCAAGTAAAATCGATTTCATCTAATTGTCTTAATAGTTCCGCTAAACTAGAATGAATATCCTTTCCATAAGTAGTAGTATCTTGAGCTACAACGTTAAGCTCTTTAACACCACTTTCATAAAGTCTTTTAGCTTCAGCAACAACTTCATCCAATGGATAAGAATGATACTTTCCTCTAATAAGAGGAATAGCACAATATGTACAACAGTTATTGCAGCCATCGCCTATTTTTAAATAAGCGCTATAATCCTTTGTGACTAGTTTTCTTTTATGTCCATAATAAGAATTAAATTCATGCTTAAAAAGTTTGCTTAATATCTTATCCAAATTAGGATAATCTTTTAGTCTAACAAACAAGTCAACTTCTGGAAATTCTTTTACACAATCATCATAATATCGAGTAGATAAACAACCACAAACAATAAGATATTTAAGTCTATCTTTCTTATATTCAGCAATTTCTAAAATAGTATCGATTGATTCCTGTTTAGCATTTTCAATAAAGCCACAAGTATTAATAACAATCGCATCGCACTTTTTAGGGTCAGCTTCAATCTTAAAAAATGGATCATCAAATAAACCAATGATATTTTCACTATCAACTAAATTTTTGGCACAGCCAAGAGAAATAAAACCTATATTCATAAAATTATTATAAATTAACTAACAACCAATTTGGTCAAATCTTTTGCCCAAATGTAAGAATTAAACCTTTTCAAAGAAAAAATTAATCGAATAACTTGTTCAATTTGAACAAGAAGAACAAGCAAAGCAATATCACTAATGCCACAATATGCTCCAATAAAGGCAAGTGGTAAGCCGATCATATACATAAAACCTGAATCATATAAATTAAGAATTTTAGAATCTCCTCCAGCCTTTAAAGTAGAGAAAATCATATATGTAAACATTCTAATAAATAATTTTAAGGCAAAAACATATAGAATGTTTCTGGCGTTATTATAAGTAGTAACATCACTAATATTAAAGAATTTCAAATAAATTCCTGCAAAGCCAATCATAATCAAAGACATGATAATTCCAAGAATAAAGCCTGAGCCAAGTTGCCACTTAGATTCTTTAATAGCTTCATCGATTTTGCCTTCGCCAAGTTTAGTGCCAGCCATAATTGATACAGCGCTTCCATAGCCCCATATTGCAAAAGTAAACATATTGAATACTTGATTAGCAACATATATCGCATCCATTGCCCTAGTGCCAAGAAGACCATACGCCTTATTAAATAAAGACATACCGAAGCCAAAAAAAGATTCATTCACAATAATAGGCCAAGTAGTCTCTAAAACCGGCTTAATAAAGCCAAGATGTAAATCAAACAGTTTGTTTGGAATAAAGAAATCAGGCTTGTCTTTAAATATTAAAATAATATAAATTAAGCAGGCAATGTTTTGAGAAAGAAGCGTGCCAATAGCAGCACCTCTAACCCCTATTTTGATTATGTATAAACAATAATAATTAACTATGACATTGATAATAGATGCGATAATTGAAATCACAAAAGGAAGACGCGTATTATGCATAGAACGATACATCGTTGAACAAGCATAAGCAATATACGCTGGAATTAATGACAATATATCAATTCTTAAGTATTCTAATGAATATTTAATTATTTCTGCATCATTTAAATAAAATCTTAAAAGGCTTTCACCAAAAAAGAAAACCATCAAAACCCAAAATATGCAATTAGCCATAAGCAGTGTTAAACAAAGGCCAAATGTTCTTGCTAAATTATCTTTTTGATTAGCGCCAAAAAATTGAGCAGCATAAACAGCTATGCCACTCATAATTCCCCATCCTATCCCATCAGTTAATTGGATAATATTTCCAGCATTGCCAACAGCAGTAACCATGCCTATGCCAGACACCATAATCGTATCCACGATAGACATACATGATTGAAGCAAATTAGTTAAAGCCAAAGGAAGTGCAATAGTTAAAAGTGTCTTA
This sequence comes from Paratractidigestivibacter sp., assembly GCA_963607765.1. Classification (GTDB taxonomy): domain Bacteria; phylum Bacillota_I; class Bacilli_A; order Erysipelotrichales; family Erysipelotrichaceae; genus Colivicinus. The sequence continues at coordinate 17,341 of CAVDDT010000009.1, forward strand.
TAGTAATTCTTATCACCGATATACTTAGACATTAGGCTTCTCTTTTCTCTCTAGCCTGTTGTTTGTATCTAGCAATCTTTTCCTCTTTTATCTTGCCTCTAATAAAATCTCTTCTTTGTTTTCTCTTGATTTCATCAATAGCTCTTTTTTTCTTCTTTTTATAATTAGGCTTAACCTTCTCATTTTTCTTATAAAGAGTTTTGGCAATAGCCTTTTCAACTTCAGCATTATTATCAATTCTTCTTTTATATGTAGGCGACTTGACATCCTTAAATTCACCGGATTTAACATCAACTGCTTTAAACTTAATATTATTGTTTTTTTCTAAAAATCTAATTGATTCAACATCCTCATCTTTGTATAAAACATAACTAATGCCATCTTTTGTATTTCTGCCAGTTCTACCAGCTCTATGAATATAAAAATTAAGTTCTTTTGGCAAACCTAAAGAAATAACATGAGTTACTCCATCAATATCAATTCCTCTACTTGCAACATCACTGCAAACAACATAAGTAAATTCTTTGCTAGCTAATTGCTTTATAGCTTTTTGTCTTTGCCTATTTTCAAGACCACCATGAAGAAGTAATGTACGATAGCCATTATCAATTAAAGTTTGATAAGCTTCATCAGCCTCATCTTTTGTATTAGCAAATATTAAGCATACATAAGGATTAATTAAAGGCAATATTTCAAGTAACTTGTCTTTATATTCTTTATGCTTACAAGGAAGCAAATAATGTGTAATCTTTGGATCTCTTTTTTTATCATCTACTCTAATAACAGTAGGATTGTTTAAATATTTCTTAACAAACTTATCTAGTTCTTTTGGGAAAGTTGCCGAAAAACACATTACTTCTGGATTTTTTACCATATGTGAAAATACGGTATCAATATCCTCTAAAAAGCCATATTCAAGGGTCATATCGGCTTCATCAATGATAAACATTTGTACAAAATCTACTCTAATAAGATTGTTTTTAAATAAGTCTTTAATTCTACCAGGAGTGCCAATAATAATATGTGGTGCCTTAGAGCCAAACTTATTTTTATCGGTTCCACCGCTTAACAAAGCAATTCTTAAATCAGGCATAACTTCTTGCATGACTTTAGCGTTTTGATAAACTTGATAAGCAAGTTCTCTTGTAGGAAGTGAAATCAAAACTTGTGTCTTTTCACTAACAGGATTAATATTCTCACAAATTGGAATTAAATAAGCATGTGTTTTACCAGTTCCTGTTTTTGATAGAGCGATAACATCCTTCTTAGAGTTTGCTAATTCTAAGACCTTCTTTTGAACATTTGTAAGTTCCTTAAATTTATTTAATTTTAAAAATTCTTCTGTTGTCTTTTTCATCTGTACAATTATATCACATGATAGAATAAGGACATGGAAATAAAAAGAATTGTTCCAAGTGGTTATTGCAAAGGTGTCGTTAATGCCATAAACATTGTTAAAGAAACTAGAGATAAATATCCCAATGAAAAAATTTATGTCTTAGGCATGATAGTTCATAATACTTTTGTGACCAAACAGCTTGATGAGCTTGGGATAATTACTCTTGATGATTCAAACAAAACAAAAGAAGAGCTTTTGGATGAAATAAATAATGGCGTTGTGATTTTTACTGCACACGGGACTGCTGATAATATCAAACAGAAAGCACAAAATAAAGGACTAATTTGTGTTGATGCAGCATGTGTTGATGTTTTAAAAAATAAAGAAGTAGTAAAGGAATATCTAAAACAAGGATATGATGTTTTATACTTTGGTAAAAAAAGACATCCAGAAGCAGAAGCTATCCTTTCTTTAAGCAATAAGATACATCTAATAACGAATATCAATGATATAAACATATTAGACGTTAACAACGATAAACTCGTTATTACCAATCAAACAACAATGTCCTATTTAGAACTAAAAGAAATGTTTGAAAAGGCTAAAGAAAAATACCCTAATATCGTAATTGAAAAAGAAATATGTAACGCAACTTCAAGTAGACAAAAAGCAGTAAGCGAAATAAAGGATGGAGAAGTCTTATATGTTGTTGGCGATACACGATCAAACAATACCACAAAATTAGCTACAATTGGTAAGCAAAACTTTAAGAAAGTATTTTTGATAAATAATAAAAACGAAATAAACACCGCTGATTTAAACGGTGTTTCTAAGGTTTATGTTACAGCTGGAGCGAGTACTCCACCCATTTTAATAAACGAAGTAATTGATTATCTAACTACTTTCTAAAGCGTTTTAAAATTGCTTTTACAGAAGGAGTCTTAATATTGAATATTTGTTGAGGCAAGTTAAAGAATACACTAGCTTCATAGTAAATAAGAAGCATAAATATTCCACATATGCTAAGTATTACAATATCAACAATTCTGCTTGTATATTCAAAACCAATTAATATATGGACAAACTTAACTGGTGCAATCATCAATAAAGAAGCAATAATGATAAATAAGAATTTGCGCAATGTCAAAGTAAACTTAGTTCCAAAACATTTCTTTAGAATAAACATATAGGCAATAATAACAAATAGAGAACTAATCGCAGTAGAGAATGTCATGCCATTAGCACCATATATTCTAACTAAGATAAAGAATGTAACAAGTTTAACAAAGCAGCTTGCAAGAAGAGCTAAAGTAGCCTCTTTCTTTAATCTTAAAGTAATCATAATACTAGAGAAAATAGGCGCAATTGTATCGGTGAATGTAACAAGACAATACCATCTAAACAATTTAGCACCAACTTCTAAGTTATTGTTTCCATACATGATATAGTAAATGTCTTTGCCAAAAAACAAGAAGACACAAACAGCAGGAACTAATATATATAATACGGTTTCAATAAGTTGAATAATTTGATTGTTAAGTTTTTTAACATCTTGTTGTTCTAAAGACTCAGATAAATACGGTACAAGTCCTGCAGAAAAACCTAATGTTAATACTTGAGGAATACTAGATAGCTTATTGCAGTTAGCTAGCAAAATGCCCATCTCAAGTTTAGCTTGAGTAACATCCATTCCAGCCTTAGCAACAGTATCCATAAAGAAAGTAGAGTTAATAAGAGAACTTAAACTGCCTAAAAAAGATATTAATAAATAAGGAACGCTTAAAGAAATTAACTCTTGAAGTAAAAGATCTTTACTAACAGCCTTACTTTCTTGAGATTTAATCAATTGATTAATGTGCTTATCATCAGCCTTTGTTAGCCTTAAGAAAAAGATAATTGTAACAAACGCCGCAATACCTGCAGCAGCGATTGCCATATATATTGCATATATGGAATCAAAGTTCAAAATTCTTACAAATAGAAAGCCTAGGCCAATAATACAAGCTACTCTAACAAGTTGTTCTAACGCTTGGCTAGATCCATATAAATCCAAACGTTTTAAGCCTTGATAATAACCTCTTATAGCGCTTAAAAAAGGCACTAATATTACAGCTACTAAAAGTATTAAGAAAATATTTTGCAAGTGAGTAATATCTTCCACACTTGCACCAGAGCCCATTGATTGTCTAGCCAAAGGTCCAGATAAAAATAAGAAACCTAAAGCAACAATAAAAGTTAAGCCCATAACAATGGAAATACCCATTTTTTTAATCAAAAGAACAGTCTTATAGTCTTTTTTTGCATAATATCTTGATACTAAAGCTGCAATAGCAAAAGGAATGCCTGCACTAGAAATCTTTAATAGAAGATCATAATAAGTGTAGGCAATCGAATAAAAGGCCATGTTTTCTTCACCAGCTAAAGAACTTAGAGGAGAATAATACAAAAGGCCTAAAGCTTTAGATATAAATATACCAAAAGAAGATGTTAAGGCTGCAATCATTAAAGACTGTTTTCTTTTTTTAGCCATTTTCATCTCCTAAAGTCAATTTAAAAAATTCACGATTTGTGACACTTAAATCTTTATTATGCCAAGTAACCATTAGATATAAAGTGGGATTTTCACTACTTGATACACCAGAAATCGAAACACCCTTTACAAAGCCCTTTTCAGTATAAACTTGATTAGGAATTAAAGAATATTCTATATCTTCAAAAAGGCCTATATTAGCAGCCATATTGCTTGAATAATCAACGTCGCTTTCAATAGCTATAGCCTCTATGCCGTACATTGCAACCTTGGCATTATCGATAGTTATATAAAAACGATAGCCATCATCAATCTTCGCTACTTCATAGCTAATATCATAGTATTCACTAGAAGATTTAAAATCAGTTCTTGACTCAAGCTGATTAATCATCTCCTTATATCTTTCGTTAGCACTTGGATCAATTGTTTCTTCGCTTTTCTCACAACCCGTTAGCAAGCAAAGAAACATTAAACTAGCCAAAATAAACTTCTTCATTAATTAAAATTTACTGCGTAATAGAATTTCTTACCTTTTTTAATAATACTTAATTCGTTATTAAACGCATCTTCCCTGTTTAAAACAAAATTTAAATCATTAACCTTCTCACCGTTAACCGAAATAGAATTGCCAGTAATTAAATCCCTAGCTTCTCTTTTAGAGTTACATACACCAATTGAAATAAGCGCATCAATTAGTGGCGTTCCAGAATCGATAACAGCCTTATCTAAATCAGCAGTTGCATCCTTTAATTGTTGAATATTAAGATCTCTTATATCACCTTTAAAAAATACTTCTGCAATTTTAACTGCATTCTCATAAGCTTCCTTGCCATGAATAAAAGTAATAACTTCTTTAGCTAAAGCCTTATGTGCTAAACGCAAATGTGGTTCTTCTTTGTTTGATTTTTCAAGTTCTTCGATTTCTTCTTTACTTAAGAAAGTTAAGAACTTTAAATAATCGATAACTTTTTCATCCTCAGAATTGATAAAAAATTGATACATTTCATAAGGACTAGTCTTATTAGCATCTAGCCAAATAGCCTTGCCGTTAGTTTTACCAAATTTAGAGCCGTCAGACTTCGTTAAAAGAGGCATTGTAAAACCATAAGCTTCTTTTCCAAGTTTCTTTCTGATTAATTCAATACCAGCAGTAATATTACCCCATTGGTCTTGTCCAGCAACTTGTAAAGATACACCTTCATTTTCATATAGATGCAAGAAATCATACGCTTGCATAAGCATGTAAGAAAATTCGGTATAAGTAATGCCATCATCTAATCTTCTTTTAATAATATCTTTATTAAGCATGTAGTTTATATTGAAAAACTTACCTACATCTCTTAAAAATTCAATATAAGAAAATTCCTTTAGCCAATCATAGTTATTAACTACTTTAAAGCCAAATAATTTGCTAGCTTGATTAGCTAAACAATTAAAGTTATGATCAACCTCTTCTTTAGTAATCATTGGTCTTTCGCTATCTGGCTTAGGATCGCCAATTAAACCGGTTCCACCACCAACAAGTAATACTGGATTATGTCCAGCATCTTTTAGTCTTTTAGAAATTAAAAAACTTGAAAAGTGACCAATATGTAAAGAGTCACCAGTAGGATCGGTACCAATATAAAAGGTCATACCACCTGCATTTAATTTTTCTCTAAGTTCAGGAGAAGAGCAATCTTTAATAAGACCTCTCCACTCTAATTCTTCATATATACCCATTATTTCGTAGTCTTTCTTTCTTGATAAATATAGCCTAAAACCTTTTGCTTATCTTCAACTTTTTCATTCTTAAGCATCTTAGTAAGAAGACGCATTGAAACAGCACCCAAATCATAGCTTGGAACTTCAAAAGCAGAAATTTCAGGTCTTACCATTGATAAATACTTTGTATCATTTAAACAAATGATTTCCATCTCTTCAGGAACCTTAACGCCATTTTCTTTGCAAGCATTTAAGCAAGCTAATGCTTGAGAATCTCTATCACAAATTAATAAATTATGACGATGATTTTTAAAGTAGCCTTTTAAGAATTTATAAGTTGAAAGTTCATCATTAGAAAATTCAAGGTAACCATTAAAGTTAAGGTTATGATCCTTGTAGCATCTTTTAGCTCCCTCGATCATTTCCTTAGTCATGTTTTTGTTACGTCTATCTTCTAGAATGACGATATCTTTTAACCCTTTGTTTAATCTTTCATCAATGCATTCATATACTGCCTTAGCATAATCTACACATACCGAACAAATAGAATCAGTAATAACTCTATCATTAACCACAACAACAGGAATATTAAAAGAATCTAATTCCTTAGTTGCATCTTCTAATTCTTTATTGCAGTAAATAATAGCGCCATCAACATGTGATTTAATCACGTCATCTACAACCTCTTGCATATTAGTAATACCTTGGGTAATAGCGTGTAGATATATGTTATAGTCATAGACCTTAGCAACATCGCATAAACCATTGATCAACTGGCCTGTACTAGTGATAGATTCCTCTGGAAAGATTAAACCAATGGTAGTAGTTCTTTGCAATGCTAAACCTTGGGCAATAGCGTTTGGCTTATAACCCAAGGTTTTAATTGCATCTTCAACTTTTGTTTTTGTTGCTTGCTTAACAACATCTGAACCGTTCATTACCCTAGATACGGTAGCAAGAGAAACATTTGCTTGTCTAGCTACATCGTAAATAGTTACACGTTTCATAATTAGTCCTTATTTTCTTTATTCTCTTCTTCTTTATTTTCTGGCTTTAACCAATTCTTTAAAGCAGCAACAGCTTTTTCTGCAACATCAATTGTTACGTCCTTAGCTTTTTCAATATTCTCATGAACTTCAGGCTTATTTAGATAATCTTCAACACCCTTTTTAGCCTTTTCATAAGTATCGCTAACACTATCAGCAACCTTCTTAACATTTTCATTTGCCATAATAGACTCAACAGTAGAATTATATGTTTCAGAAATCTTTTCGCCAGCTTCCTTAGCATAATCACTTACTGTACTTACAGTCTTTTGAACATTTTCATTAGCTTTGAATTCGTTATACATCTTGCTAGCACCATCGCTTAAGTCCTTAGCTTTAGCCTTAACAAAATCTAAAGTCTTCTTAACTTCTTCAGGATCAGTAGCTTGAGAATATAAATCTTTAAGTTTATCAATAGCCTTATTTAAAACTTCAACAGACTTTTCCTTTACTTCTACAGCCTTGTCTTTTAAATCACCATCAACTTCTTCAGCACCTTGAGAAATTTCTTCGATTTTCTTCTTCATTTCCTCAACTGTTTCATCGATTTGTTCTTCAATCTTCTTTTCTTCAGCCATTTTTATTCTCCTTTATTATTTAAAATATCGTCTAAGTTAACTTCCTTAAGTTCCTCTGGCTCACCAACATTTTTGTTTTCACCATTAGAAACTTTAGACAGTGCATCTGATACTTTTCCTTTAATTGCACCAACATTTTTAGATACATATTCCTTGGTATCATCAATAGCTTTAACTGTAGCGTCGCAAGCCTTATCGATGTTTAAAGAAACCTTTACAGCAGTATCAACTGGAGTTTGAATCTTTGTTAGAGTTTCTTCAACTTTCCCAATTGAGCCATGTGTTTTATTGATTGTAACTTCAATCGAACCTAATAATTTAATAAGTTTGATTAACACAAACATCAACAATACCAACACAATTAAGCCAACAATTGGCAATAATTCACTAAAAAAGTTTGAAACATCTATCATATTCAATACCTCGCTTTATTATTTTATATAATAATGAAAATATTTTCAATACACTTGTAAGCCCTAACACTATAGATATTTCTTAGTCATATGAGCAATATTGTAAATATCTTTAGAAGACATAAAGACATATACGGCATCGCCGTTTTTAGCTAACTCTTTAGCCCCGTTTTCATCTTCACTTAAAACAACAGAGTCTTCAATCATATTAGCTAAATAATCAATATTTATATCTGTTCCATCTTGTTTATCATCAATTGAAGTAAAATCCAACAAATACACTTTATCAGCTAACTGTAATGCTTCTTTGAATTCTTTTGCAAAATGAAGAACCCTACTTGCTCGATGAGGCTTAAAGATAGCCACAATCTTCTTATCCTTATAACGTAAGCGTGTAGCTTCTAAAGTAACTTTAACTTCTGTTGGATGATGCGCATAGTCATCAACAAAAACAACGTTTTTATATTCCTCAACAACATATCTTCTTTTTGGGCCATGATAATCTTGCATAGCTTCTTCCACTTTATTCAAATCAAGATTTAAATAGTTTCCAAGTGCAATTACGCCTAATACATCAATTAGTAGATGTCTGCCAACAAAAGGCAATTTAAAATGTTTTAAAAATTTTCCTTCAAATATTAAATCAAATTCGCTGCCCTTGTTATCTTCAACCAAATTAGTAACATAATAGTCATTATCATCATTTAAGCCAAAACTATAGTGGTCCTTGTCCTTAAAAACAAGTTTTTTACACCAAGGATCATCACCATTATAGAAAACAACTTTCTTAACATTATCAACAAACTTTTGATAAGAATTAAAGTAATCATCTTCATCTTTAAAGAAATCAACGTGATCAATTTCAATATTAGTAATTAACGCATATAAAGGATAATAGCTTAAAAAATGATTTCTAAACTCATCCGATTCAACACATAGATATTCACTGGTCTTTGTTAAATGGCCTTCGCCATCGCCAATTAAATAAGCCGTATCATAAAAAGCGCTAAGCATTGTTTTAGCCATTGTTGTTGTGGTAGTCTTGCCATGACTTCCAGCTATAGAAACAGTCTTATAGTCTTCCATTAATTTTCCAACGAACTCATGATATCTATAGCATGTACAAGTCTTATTAGCTCTAGCAGCCTTTACTTCATCAAAGTCTTCCAAGAAAGCATTGCCAATAATAACGGTGTAATTATCTTTAATATTATCTGGATTAAATGGAAGAATTTTAATGCCATTTTCAATCAATAAATCTTCAGTAAAGAAATGCTTTTCTAAATCAGAGCCACAAACTTCTTCACCAATGTTCTTAAGCATGATGGCAAGGCTTGCCATACCTGAACCTTTAATTCCTATAAAATAATACATCTATTCATCCTTTGAACTATAAAAATCACTAAATAAATCAATCTCTTGAGTATCATTTAAACTTTCTTGCTTAAACTCATCAGTCTTAAAAATATCACCTAAATCACCAGTAATATCTTCATCAATAATTTCTTCTTTCTTTTCTTTTTCTTCTTTTTGAATCAAAGAGCTCCTCACATCATTAGCTGTAATGCTATCATAGCCATAGATTGGAGATAAAACAGTACCTAAATAATTAGATTTTGGCTTTTCAGTAGAAGCATAGTCAACACTGATTGGCTTATCTTCTTTTTTGGGCTTTAAATCTTTTTCAATATTGCCGAAAATAGGACTTAAAGCAGGTTGAGCAACATATACCTCATCGTATACCGGCTCTTCCTTTTTAACTTTAACTTTTTCAGAAGTCTTTTCATAATTAATGAAGGTGTTGCTTTGCCTGTTAGAAGAAACAACAACAGGTTTTTCTTCTACAGTCTTTTTAGTTTCAACAATAGGTTCTTCTCTCTTTTCCTCTTTTTTCTTTCCATATAAAAGATCGCTAGCTTTAACTCTATTTGGATCTTTAGCTCTTGGCTTAGGTTTTTCAACTACCAAATCATCATCATCTTCATCTTCGAATAATATATCTAAGAAACGTTGTTTAATTGTTTGTGTATTTGCCATAAGTTTACCTCCTAACTATTTTACTACCATTTCACTATTCTTATTATTCCCTTTTATATTTGGAGTAATAAGTTCTCTCGGTTCTAACATAACGCAGCCATTTGTATATTCCTTAACATTGTAATACTTGTAAACAGAACCCCTAATAGTAACTCTTTTTTTACTATCAACGGTTGCTGTATAGTCTTTTAATACTTTCATATTTTCACTCTTTCCGTGGGATATCCCACCACATATTTATATTAAAACAGATGCTTATTTAAGTCAATAAAAAAGAAGCATTTTACTGCTTCTAAGAAAATAAAAAATCGCTTTTTTAAGCGATTATTTAGAGCCACATTTAGCACAAACTCTATGAGCTAATTTATATTCTCCACAAGATGGACATTTAACCATCGCAGGAGCACTTAGTTTGTAATGAGTTCTTCTTTTTGCTTTACGTGTCTTTGAATTTCTTCTTTGTTGAACTGCCATCTAATGTTATTCCTCCTTATACTCCAATATCTTTGCTAACCTAGGATCAATTTCTTCCTTCGAGCGTTTATTATACTCCTCTTCGGTAAGAACTGTCCAGCCATCCCCACTATAATACCTTTTTTCTTCAGGATTTTCAACCATAATCGGTGCTTCTGGTTCAATAATGTATGAAACAAACTCACTAATCTCTAAATTATCAATGAAATAAAAGCCATCATCCTCTTCCCCAGTAACCACTTTGGTATCATCAGAGACATCAAAATCAACTTCCGTTTCTTTTAATGAAATGCTATCTGGACAAAGCATAATCCCCTTTAAAGAATAGCTAATTGATAAATCGTGTTCATCATCATAATAGAAGATAATTTCTCCTTTAACCTCTTTGATACCAGTTATAAAGATATTATTTTCAATCTTGATATCTTTTAAATCGACATCGTATCTTTTTTCAGATGCAATATTAATCAAATCCTTAAAACATATTTTCATGCGACTATTATATAATATTTCCATGAATATAAGCGGAATAGTTGTTGAATATAATCCCTTTCATAATGGGCATATATATCATATAAGCAAAGTAAAAGAACTAACAAACCCCGATTTAATCATTGCGATTACCAGTGGCAATTTTACTCAACGTGGTGAAATATCCATTATTAATAAATTTGAAAAAACAAAAGCAGCCTTAAAACATGGCGTAGATTTGGTAATTGAACTGCCATATATTTATACTGTACAAAACGCATCTATTTTTGGAGCTAAAAGCGTTGAACTATTAAATAAATTAAAAATAAATAATTTAGTATTTGGATCCGAATGTAATAATTTAGAAGAACTTCAAACATTTGCAGAATATAATATTCAAATAGACTATCTTAAAGAAATAATGGACGAAGGACATTCTTTCCCCAAAGCATACGGTTTATTAGCTGGTTCTTTATATCCAAACGATATCTTAGGAGTATCTTATTTAAAAGCCATTAAAGATACTCAAATCAAGCCTTTTTTAATTCAAAGGACAAATAGCTATCATGGAACACAAATTGAAGAAATAAGTAGCGCAAAAGCTATTAGAGAAGCAATTAAAAACAACACTGATTATCATATAGCCACACCATTAGAAATTAAAGATCCTCTTTATAATGAAATTTTATATCCATATATTCAAAGAATATTGTTAACTCATAGTAAAGAAGATTTAAACAAAATATTTTTGGTTAATGAAGGAATTGAAAACCTCTTAATTAAAAATGCACAAAAATATGATGGCTATGATGATTTTGTTTATAATTCAATTTCAAGAAGATACACTAAAGGAAGAATTCAAAGAATTTTATTAAATATCGCTAATCAGATAACTAAAGATGAAGTAAAAAACTTAGAACAACTAAATTATGTAAGAGTACTAGGTTTTAATAAAAAGGGACAAGAATATTTAAGAAGCTTTAGAAAAGAGGACTTAAATATCATTACTCAATTTAAAAATATTCCCTCTTCTTATAAGGATATTGAATGGAAAGTATCCCAATTGTATGCTTCGTATACCGCAAATAGAAAAGAATATATCAAGCAAGAATTAAAAGGACCAATCATTATTGATTAGTCCTTTTTATTAACTATATCTCTTGATTATCTCATCAGTATTGCCAAAGGTTATCACATAGTGGCTTCCGTATTTAAGATTAACCGGAAAAGCAATATCATTATCGTCTAAATTAACAGCCACTATCATATACTCGCCATCCTTATTAAAAGAATAATTTAAAGTAGGACACTTAAAAGATTTTTCTTCTAATGTATCTTCAATCTTTTCATAATCTTCTCTTAATCCAACATAGACCTTGCCATCATCATAGCCATAAATATCAACAAGAATTTCATCATCATTAACAGTTTCATCATCAATGGTAAAGATCCCCATTAACGATTTATTATCTTTTTTTTCATATTCTTCTTTAAATTCTTCAAAAGAAACAATATAGCTAAGAACTACGCCTTTTGTCTCTTCGTTAAAAGCCTTGTAAGAGCACAACATAAGTGTAACAAACAAGCAAGTAATGATTTTTTTCATAATATTATTCCCTTCGATATATTAATATTTTTTATTAGCCTTACATATTAACAAAAAGTTTATAAGGTATTAACATTTTGCTAATACAATAGAACTAGTCTTGATATATTCCATCTATAAACTAAGATAATTTCAAATAATATTTAAACATCAATAGTTCCGTAATAAAACCAGAGAAGATAATCAAACTAGCTGGGATCATTATTGACATAAATAATTTAAAAACTTCACTAGGAATTATAAATGCAGTTATGCTTGCGATAAATATAATTGCAATCGCTATCTTTAAATTATTCTTCAAACAATAATAATTAGTTTTCCAGGAAGTTGCATCCTTTTTTAACCAATTTGCATAAATTTTATAAGCATTGATAACGACAGTAAGTCCTCCTAGAAAAGTGTATAGCACTAAAGGCAAGGTTATATCTTTCATTTCTACATAAATTCCATAAGGAAAAGATGTTTTCCAAAAACTTGAAATAAGAAATGAAACAAGTAAAAGAACCATCAACGAGGCAAACCATGATACATATAATTTTTTATAAGCTTTCATAATTTATATAGAACAAATACTTAATTCTTCATAATAATTTGTACAACCTCTGCCCCTAGAAATATGACAAGCAATAAACACTCCAGCCTTGCATAAATAAACAAATACTTCAGTTCCTAAAAGAGATAATGTATTACAAGGCTCTCCAATGTAAAATGGGCAACCACTTTCAACCGATAAGGAATAAGTGGTTTTCCACTTATTGCAAGTATACTTAGAACATTGATAAACAGCTCCTCTAGCGCCACTATTAGCTGTAAAATTGATAGAATTAGTTCTTCCCTCATTTAAATCTATCAAGCTATAATTACTCTCAGTTTGAATCAAGATTAATTCATAAATTATTTCATCTTTCTCATTTCCGATAAAAATTAATTTTCTTGAAACGCCTTCGCTATCAGCTGCCAAAATAAAGCTTATAGTTTTCCTAACTCCTTCATCTGTTTCAACCTCTTTGTTTACTTCTAAACCAGAAATTTGATCAAAATATTCCTTATAGTTTTCATTTTGTTTAACAACATCCAAAAAAGTAAGTTTTTCTTCTTCCGCAAATAAATTTAAATTACTCGTAATCAAAATAAATAAAGTAAGCAATGACAATGTGATTTTTTTCATTCAATTAGCCTCCTAATAAATCTTCAATAATTTCAGTCATCTTTTCTTCAGACGGTTCACCTATTTCTAAATTGATTATTTTTCCTCCTTTTACACTTGCGATAGATGGAACCGATGAAATATCAAAATTAATTAATATATCTTCCTTTTCATCCGCCGACATAGTAGATGTATCAATAAAATATACATGATACTTCTTAAATTTTTCGTTCATTAGTTCGCTAAAATTTTCAATAAAAGTTATACAATATTCACAATCGCTTCTAGTAAAAATCGCTAAAAACTTCTCATTTTCTACTACTTTAGCCTTAAACTCATCGTAATTAATTAAATAATATTTAAATTTAATCACAACCGAATAGTTATCTTCTAAATAAGTTGATTCATTTGTTTTACATCCAAAAAGTATCAAAAGAAATAAATTTAAGGATGCAAATATTTTCGCAAGTTTTTTCATAAAATATATTTAAAATAATTTTTTTCTTTCTATAAACATAATCTCAAATAAAAATAAATAGATAAATGTTAGAAATTCAAAAATGACCAAAAAATAGTAAATATTACTTTATAAAACAAAATTCATTTATTGTAGGTCATAAGAAAGCTATTAAATTAAAAGAGAATAAATAAATGTTATGATATTTATGATGAATGTAAAAGATAACAAAGTAATCGGCTCATTGTTCTATTTTTATAGAAAAATGAAAAAAATATCTAGAAAAGAAATATCATTAATCAGCAAAGAAAAAAATATATTTTTATCCGAAAGCACAATTAAAAGAATTGAAATCGAAAATATAAACAATAATGATGTATCTTTAAGAAAATACACAAAACTATTATCTTTATATTATGAAAAAGATGAATACCCATATAATAAATTAGATTCATATAAGACAAGAACTTTAAAGCTAATTAATAGCGGTCCAAAGTTAAAAGAACTGGAAGTACTATGCGAGGAATTAAACGGTTTTCATGCATATTACAAAAAATACATATTCTTAGAAGAGATATCAAAATTATTAATAAATCTATTGGAAGACTATTTATTTAACAAAAAAATAAACAGCGATGAACAAAGGTTATACGAATTTATAACAAAATGTAATGATGACGATGATGAAAATGAAATAATAGCTTCTATGCATTATTTGCTTTATAAATCTTATCTGTTCGAAAGAGGAAATTCAAATGAAAATTTGCACAAAATAAAAGAAATTCTTACAAATATAAACTTTAATAATTTTTTGCATTACAAACAAGCGAAGTTCGAAATAAATGATAACAATTTATTATCGCTTTATAACAAATATAACGATTTATATAGAGAGACAAAAATAAAAGAAAGTAACATTTTCGACATAGCTATATCGTTATCTAACTTAGTATATTGTGAAATAGCCTTAAAGGAATATGAACTTGCTAAGAGACATATAGAGGAAATTCTTAATATGGATTCAAATGAAGAATATATACCAATGTATGCGATTTATGGTTTATATAACACATTGGGCTATATTTATTTTAATTTGAAGCAATATGACAAAGCGTTTAAAAGTTTTGATTTTTCAAGAAAACAAGGTGGCAATAGTATAAATTTTAATTTTTTACTAATGCTAATTTCAGCAGAGAAAATTGATGCCACAAATTATTCCAAAAACATCATCGAAGAAGAATTAAATGAGGTAAAACTACCAGTAGTAAAAAATACACTAATCTACTTTAAACTAAAATATGAATGTGAAGACAAAAAAGTTTTAGAAGAATTCATAGTTAAGCATTTAAATAAAAAAGAATTATCGTTTGAAATATACAATGATCTAATATTTAATGAATTATACCAACTAGTCAAAGAAACAAAACACTACAAATATTTATATGACTATCTAAAGGTATCAGAAATAGAATAGTTAAATTAAAAGGAGATTACTTATAAGTTGTTCAAAGTACTCTCCTTTTTTTAATTGAATTAATACTTAATCTTATCTAAATGCCAGATGTCATTTACGTAATCGTTAATAGTACGATCACTTGAGAAGAATGCTGACTTAGCAATATTAGTTAAGCACATCTTAGCCCATTTGCTCTTGTCTTGATATAAACCATAAATCTTATCATGAGCTTCTTTATAAGAATTAAAATCAGCTAGAATCATATACTCATCATTTCTTAATAAGAATTCATTAGCGATATCCTTAAATGCATTAGGATCATCGATGAATGTTCCATTAGTAAATGAATCAATAATTTCTCTTAATACCGGATCATTTTGATAATAATCATATGGATGATAATTAGGTCTTAAATTATTAACTTCGTTTTCATTCATGCCAAATATTACGATATTATCATCACCAACAAGTTCTCTAATTTCCACATTAGCACCATCCATAGTGCCTAGAGTAACAGCACCATTCATCATAAACTTCATATTGCCAGTACCAGAAGCTTCTTTACCAGCTGTAGAAATTTGTTCAGAAACATCAGCTGCAGGCATCAATTTTTCTGCAATAGTTACTCTATAGTTAGGAATAAATACTACCTTAATAAACTTAGAAACAAGTGGATCATTATCAATTGTCTTAGCAACGCAATTAATCAAATGAATAACATCTTTCGCAAAATAGTACGTTCCAGCTGCCTTAGCACCAAATAAGAAAGTAGACTTAGGCATATTGAAATCAGGTTCTCTATGAATTCTATGATATAAAGAGATAACATACATGATATTTAAAAGTTGTCTCTTATATGCATGAAGTCTTTTAGCTTGTACATCAAAGATACTATTTGGATCAATCTTGATGCCATATAGCTTATCTAAATAATTAGCTAAAGCAACTTTCTTAGTTTGCTTAACAGCTAAAAATTCATTTTGAAGATTAACATCATCAACATGGCCCATTAACTCACTAATATCATTAATATTCTTTCTAATATCTACATTAGTATATTTATTAATCAAATCAGTTAACTCTCTATTAGAGTAATATAGCCATCTTCTTTGAGTAATACCATTAGTTTTATTATTGAATTTATTAGGATAAATCTCATAGAAATTTTTGAAAGTATCTTTAATTAAAATATCAGAGTGAATCTTAGCTACACCATTAACTGAGAAAGAGCCAACAATTGAAAGATAAGCCATTCTTACATAGTTATTGGAAATAATTCTAACCGACTCAATGAAGTTATCATCCTTATTAATGCTTCTTAAATAACCTACAAAACGATTATCCATTTCTTCTATAATCATATAAATACGAGGAAGAAGCTTTCTAATATAATCCACAGGCCACTTTTCAAGAGCTTCTTGTAAAACAGTGTGATTAGTATAAGCAAAAGTCTTGGTAACGATACCAAATGCTTTATCCCAAGAATATTCATATTCATCCATTAAAATGCGCATTAATTCTGCAACAGCTAAAGCAGGATGAGTATCATTTAATTGAATAACAACTTTATCAGCTAAATTATCTAAGTTAGGATTATTCTTTAAATGTTCCTTGACAATTGTAGAAAGACCAGCAGACACAAAGAAATACTCTTGTTTAACACGAGTAAGCTTGCCCTCTTCGGTATAATCTTCAGGATATAGATTTAAACAAATATTCTCTACTTCTCTTAGATATTCAGGATAAGCTAGATGACTTGGAAGATTGTCTGAAGGCTCAGCAGACCACATTCTTAAAGTATTAGTGGTCTTAGTATCAGCACCAACAATAGGCATATCATAAGGTACAGCTAATACTTCTTCATAATTTGTATGCTTAAAAGCTAAGTCCCCTTTTTCATCACGATATACTTCAATATCACCATAAAATCTTACAGAAACGCCCTTATCGGCTTTTCTAATTTCCCAAGGATAGCCATATCTTAACCATTGGTCTGGAACTTCTACTTGCTTGCCATCAACAATTAATTGTTTAAATAATCCATTTCTATATCTAATAGTATTGCCATTGCCTGAATAGTTTAAAGATGCTAAAGAATCAAGGAAACATGCAGCTAGTCTACCTAAGCCACCATTTCCAAGTCCAGCATCAGCTTCACAATCTTCAATTTCATTAATGTCAACGCCAATACCATTTAATGCATTTTTAGTAATATCATATAAGCCCAAAGACATTAAATTATTAGTAAGCATTCTACCCATCAAAAATTCTAACGAGAAATAATATAAAGACTTTTGATTATTTTCTTTAACCATTTCTCTAGTCTTCATCCAATTAGAGTTGGCTGCCGCCATTGTAATTGAACCCAAAGTTGCATACTTTTCAAAAATTGTAGATTCTTCTACTGATTTACCAAATTTTACTTGTAAGAAAATTCTAAAAGCTTCTTGAACGTTCTCTTCACTTGTAAATATTTCCTCTACCGGAAAATTAAATAAATTCATTAATTATTCTCCCCTTGTATTAACCTCATTTATTATATCAAGAACATTACTTATTTCTTGAGCTTTTTTAAAACAATCAAGAATGTTGCGTTCTTTATATATATTTAAATATTTATCTCTAGTAAACTCTAGATATTCAATAAATAATGCTTCTTTATTTTTTAAAAGGATTGGACCATATTTTATTTCGATATCTGAATAAGAATTATGATGCTTACAATCAAAGACTACTATTTCATAATAGTGACCTTCTTTAACGATTTTTTCATTAATAATTGTGTAATTATTTTCGCTAATAAATCTCCTAAGTTCTTCAACATCTTTATTGACTTGAATAATGAATTTATACTTAGAAATATCCTTATCTTTTAAAATATCTGCTACCGTATAATATCCCATTCCAGCAATAGTTATAATATCTACATCATCTTTAACATCATCTATACCATTACTTAAAATAGGAATAACTTTATCCTCTAGTTTATATTCTTTAATAGTTTCCTTAGCTCTATTTAAAGGTCCAATTTTATTGTCTACCGCATAAGCTTTAGGACAAATATTTTCTTTAACTAAAAAACAAGGCAGTAAGCCATGGTCACTTCCCACATCGTATACTACCTTATTTTCATCAACTAATTTGGCTATTTCTAATAATCTTTTAGACAACATTAGCGCTTATCATCCAAAAATTCTTTAAGACGCTTGCACTTAGTTGGATTCTTTAACTTTCTTAAAGCCTTAGCCTCAATTTGTCTGATTCTCTCACGAGTAACATCAAATTCCTTGCCAACTTCTTCCAAAGTTCTTGTACGACCATCTTCAAGTCCAAAACGAAGTCTTAATACTTTCTCTTCTCTTTCGGTTAAAGAAGAAAGAACTAAGTTAATTTCATCTTTTAATAATTCATTGTTTGCATATTGGTCTGGAGAAACAGTGGCTTTATCTTCAATGAAGTCGCCTAAATGAGAATCATCTTCTTCACCAATTGGAGTCTCAAGAGAAACTGGATCTAAGGCAATCTTTTGAATGTCTCTAACTTTTTCAGCAGACATGCCATTGCCCATCTTTTCTGCAATTTCTTCAGCACTAGGATCTCTACCTAATTCTTGAACTAATTGTCTTTGAATTCTTGTCATCTTATTGATTGTTTCAACCATATGAACAGGAATTCTAATTGTTCTAGCCTGATCAGCTATTGCTCTTGTGATAGCTTGTCTAATCCACCAAGTCGCATAAGTAGAAAACTTAAATCCCTTATGATAGTCAAACTTATCAACAGCCTTGATTAAACCCATATTGCCTTCTTGAATCAAATCTAAGAAAAGCATACCTCTACCAGTGTATTTTTTAGCGATAGCGACAACAAGTCTAAGGTTAGCACTAATAAGTTCATTCTTTGCTGCCTCTGCATCTTCGCCACCGTTTTCTATTCTTTTCGCAATTTCAATTTCTTGATCAGCTTTTAAAAGAGGAACGCGACCAATTTCTTTAAGATACATCTTAACCGGATCATTTACTTTTGTATAAGTACTTGCAGCGCTATAATCAATGACGATATTTTTTTCAGAATCCTCTTCTTCATCATCTTCACAAGAAAGCAAATCATCATCATCTAAATCTTCTTCATCTTCAGTTTCATCAACCAAATCAATGTTCTCACTATTAGCCCAATCATAGAAAGCTTCAATATCATCATCAGACATATCAAAACGATCCAAAGCTGAAATAACATCCTTTTGATCAATATCTTCTTTCTTCTTGCTCATATCAAGCAAGAAAGCTTTTAATTCATCTAAATCATTAAACTTAGAAGAAGCTAAAGAAGAAACTTGTTTAACAGGCTTAGCCTTAACAGCCTTTTTAGGCTCTTCTCTAATTACTCTTGGTTCATATCTTTTTGGTTTAGCGATAGAAATTTGTTTCTTAGGCTTAACAGTCTTAGCCTTTTCTTCACTAACTTTTTTTGTATCTTTTTCTTCTACTTTTTCTTTATCTTTAACTGCTTTAGCCATCATTTTCCTCCTAAATCTCTTAAAAGTTTACTGTATTCATTCAAATATTCGTTTGCTTTAGCCTTGTCAACACTAGCCCAGGTATTAATTTTTTCTTTTAAATCGGTAAGCTTACGCTTCTTGATTTCCTCTTTTACCTTGTTTATTGCACCAGCTAAAACATCCTTATTGTATTCTGTAGGCAAACTATCAATTGTTCCTAAAGAAATAATTAAATTCTTAATAGAAACATCATCAACTTCATCTAGTAATTTAGCTAAATGACATTGACCATTTTTACGATATTCATCAATAATCAAATTAGCTAATTTATAGTTATTATCATCCAAAAGATAACCGAGTTCTTTTTGAAACATATCTTTGCCATCTTTAGACATAACCATTTCCACAAGAATAATGTATTCTGCTTTTGTTAAGCCATCAAGGAAAAACGTCTTTTCAAAGACTTTCCTTTCATTATTATAACCGGTTTTAGGCCTATTATAAGAATCATTTTTTCTTATCTTGGTTATTTCATATAACTCGTTATAATAGTTTTCTCTATCATATTCATCTTTAATTAAATCAATAAGTTCTGATATCTTGATAGACATATCTTTACGATCTGCATAATTATCAAGATTATACATTCCCTTATAGTAATTTATCGCATAATCAATGTAAGAAATGCGCTTGCTACTTAAATCCCTTAAAGCATTTTTATCATATTGATTAATGATTTCATCAGGATCTAATCCTGTATTGTTGTCAATAACCTCAACATTGACTCCAGCTTTTAATAAAGCAGCACCATTTTTAATATTAGCCGCCTTGCCAGCCTTATCACCATCATAAGATAAGACAATAGTATTAGACATTTCTTTTAATAGTTCTACTTGTTTTTCACTACATGCAGTGCCAAGTGTCGCGACAACGTTATCAATATCTGCTCTTTTATAAGCAATAACATCCATAACGCCTTCAGTTACAATAACTTTATTTAATTGTTTAACGCTTTGTTTTGCCCGATGATAGTTATAGATTACATCGCCTTTAGTATAAAGAATGGTCTCGGAACTATTTATATATTTACTATCAGAAAAACCAGTAAAATCTCTTGCTGTAAAAGCTATTGGATCGCCATATTTATTATGAATTGGGAAAGTAATGCGCTTAGAGAAGACCTCTCTTATGCCATTGTTGCCCATACGGGCAACATTAACTTTTATCATTTCCTCATCAGTATAATTTTTATTCTTTAAAGTATTATAAACTTTATCACCATCAGGATTAAAACCAATGTTAAATTCATTGATAATATCCTCATCAAGCCCCCTTTTAATCAAATAGTCTTTTGCTTCACTACCTAGTTTTGTGCCAATCAAAACATAATTTGTATATTCAACATAATCGGTCAACAAATCATAAAAGCGCTTATACTTATTTTCTTTTTTGGGAGCAGTAAAAGAAATATCAAGAGGCTTGCCTATAATATCAGCTACTTCAGCTACAGCCTCTGGATAACTAATCTTTTTAAAATTTTGGACAAAAGTAAAAACATTGCCACCATTTCCACAAACAAAACATTTATAAATTTGTTTGTCTTCTGAAATACTTAAAGAAGGATCATGATCATCATGAAAAGGACAAACAGCTGTATAGCCCTTGCCCTTTTTAATTAGTGGAATATAGTGTCCAATAACTTCCGTTATACTAGCACTATTTCTGATATCATTAATCGTTTCTTCAGGAATGCGCATTAATATTTAATTCTATCTTTAATATAATCCTTTAAATCAGCAATCTTGATACGTTCTTGTTTCATTGAATCTCTTTCTCTAACAGTTACACAGCCATCATTTTCAGAGTCAAAATCATATGTAACGCAGAACGGAGTACCAATCGCATCATTTCTTCTATATCTCTTGCCGATTGAACCAGCTTCATCATATTGACAAGCAAATTCTCCAACAAGATCATTAAATAATTTAGTTGCAGGTTCACTAAGTTTTTTGCTTAATGGACAAATGCAAGCTTTTACAGGGGCGATAGATGGATGAATATGCATAACCACTCTTTCATCATTTTCGCCAACCATTTCTTTATCGTATGCGTCGCAACAAATCATTAGGAACAATCTTTCAACACCAACAGAAGGCTCTACGCAATATGGAACATACTTTTCATTAGTCTCTGGATCTAGATAATTTAAATCTTTACCTGAATATTCAGAATGACGCTTTAAATCATAATCAGTTCTATCAGCAATACCCCAAACTTCTCCCCAATCAGTAAATGGGAAAGCGTATTCAATATCACTTGTTCCCTTAGAATAGAAAGCTAATTCTTCAGGATCATGAGGTCTAACACGAAGATTATCTTTATTAATTCCAAGTTTAAGGATGAAGTTGAAACAATAATCAACCCAATATTTATACCATTCTAAGTCCTCTCCTGGTTTGCAGAAGAATTCAAGCTCCATTTGTTCAAATTCTCTTACTCTAAAGATAAAGTTACCAGGTGTAATTTCATTTCTAAAAGACTTGCCAATTTGGCCAATACCAAATGGAAGTTTCTTACGACTTGTACGAAGTACATTGTTAAAGTTTACAAAAATACCTTGAGCCGTTTCAGGACGAAGATATACAACAGACTTTGCATCTTCAAGCGTTCCGATAAATGTCTTAAACATCAAATTGAAAGCTCTAGCTCCAGTAAAGTTATGCTTACCGCAATTTGGACACTTAACATGATTATCTTCAATAATCTTATCCATTTCTTCAAAAGACTTACCATCAGCACTAATACCAGTAGCTTGTTCAATAAGTTGATCAGCTCTATATCTACTCTTGCATTCCTTACAATCAACCATGGCATCCGCAAAGCCCTTAAGGTGGCCAGTAGCTTCCCAAGTCTTAGGATTCATGATAATTGCACTGTCAATGCCGACATTATATGGAGAAGTTTCAATAAACTCTTTCCACCATAAATCTTTAATATTTTTCTTTAAAGCAGCACCAAGAACACCAAAATCCCACGAATTAGACAATCCGCCATAGATTTCACTCCCTTGGTAAACAAATCCGCTGCTTTTTAAATGTGATACTATTTCATCAAAATTATACTTACTAGGCATATAAAAACTCCTTTTTAAACATCAATATTATATTAGTCTTTTCTTTTATATTCAATCAAAGTAAAACCATCAAATTCAGTTTTATTAACGATATCAAATAGCGAATAATCAATACTTGGAAAATAAGTATCACATGTATGTTTTCCTAATACGTGAGAAATATACATCTTCTTGCAATACGGCAAGCATTCTTTATAGATACTAGCTCCTCCACATATCATAATTTCTTCATCGCTATCTTTATTTTCTTCTAAAAAAGACTTTAAATCACTAATATAAGAAACATTCTCGCTATCCTCTTTAGGACTACTAGTAATTACTATTGTATGTCTTTTTGGCAAGGGCTTGTCAATAGAGACAAAAGTAGTTTTTCCCATTACTATTCTTTTATTAATAGTATGTTCCTTGAATTGTTTTAAATCTTCAGATAAATGCCAAGGAATATTTCCCTTATATCCTATTCCTCTATCTTCATCAAAAGCGACAATTAAACTAAACATTAAACTGAAACAGCTCCTTTAATTGCAGGATAAGGATCATAATCCTCAATCTTTATATCTTCATATTTAAACTCGAAAATATCTTTAACCTCAGGATTTAAAACAAGTTTAGGCAATTTTCTAGGCGTTCGAGATAATTGTTCATTAATTTGATCTATATGATTTAAATAAATATGCGCATCTCCAAAAGTATGAATAAATTCATATGGCTCATATCCACATACTTGTGCCACCATGCATAATAGTAATGAATAAGAAGCGATATTAAATGGAACTCCTAAGAAAATATCGCCACTTCTCTGGTATAGCTGACAAGACAACTTCTTTTTGTCAGCACTAACATAAAATTGAAATAATGAGTGGCATGGAGGAAGAGCCATATCCTTTACTTCAGCAGGATTATAAGCTACAACCATATGTCTTCTAGAAAACGGATCATTCTTAAGTCCATCAATTAATTCTTTAATTTGGTCAACACCGCCAAAATTACGCCATTGTTTGCCATAAACAGGACCTAGATTGCCAAACTTTTCCGCAAATTCTTGATCATTTCTAATTTTTTCAACAAATTCATCTAATGTCTCTCCCTTATACTCACTGCTTAAGGTGTAATCTTTATAAGGCCATTCATTCCAAATACCAACTTTTTTATCAACTAATGGTTTGATATTAGTACTGCCACTTAAAAACCATAGTAATTCTTCAAAAATGCCTCTATAAAATACCTTCTTAGTGGTTAAAAGAGGAAAACCTTCTTGAAGATTAAATCGCATTTGATAACCAAAGGTTGAAATAGTTCCAGTACCAGTTCTATCTTCTCTTTTCTCACCAACTTCTAAAACATGTCTACATAAATCTAAATATTGTTTCATATTATCCTCTCAAATATTCTTCTAATTTCTTATATCCATAATCAATATTTTCAAAAACAAAACCATTAAAACCCAAATCAATTGCGGCATCAATGTTTTCCTTACGGTCGTCCATAAATAAGCACTCTTCCGCTTTTAAGTTATATTTTTCAAGCAAAGTAAGATACATTTCTTTTTCAGGCTTAATATGTAAAATCTGATAAGATATCACCATGCCATCAGCATTTCTAATAAAATCGCATTGATCATATGTGTACTCAAACGAATCCTTTGGATAGTTAGACAAAATATAATATTTCAAACCATTTTGCTTAACTAAATCAATCATCTTAAGATTATTCTTTAAAGGAACAATAACGTTTTCCATCCAAGGACCATCCAATAGTCTTTTAATATCATCTTTTAATTCTGGATGTTTCTTGTAAAAAACAGGCAAATATTCTTCTTTACAGGTATAGATTCCCCTATCCATATCAGACCATATTGAATCAAACATAGTAGCAGAAACGATTTCTTTAGCTTTCTTTTCACTATATCCTAAGCTTTTTGCATACTTAAGTGGATGAAAATCAACCAATACATTGCCCAAATCAAAAATTACATTCTTAATCATATGAATAAATTTTACTATATTTAAAACTATCTAGATTAAGAAAAAGAGCTATCATTTGATAGCTCAATTAAGTGTTAATAAAAATAATTATTAAAGCATTGCGCCATAGTCGGTAATAATTTCTTGGCCGGTAATAGACTTAGAATCATCACTAGCAAAGAATAAAATTACATTAGCGACATCTCGTGCACTGCAAGATGGAGTCTTTAAATTACTATGTGTAGCCATAGCACCAATCATATCAGGATCAAGCGTTGCAGGATTGGTGTTAGCTGTCATAGGCGTAATGATGTTACCAGGACAAATCGCATTGCAACGAATTCCAGTAGTTTGATAACGAAGTGCAGTATGTTTTGTAATACCAACAATAGCTGCCTTACTAGCGACATAACATGCACCACCACATCCCTTAACGCCAGCAATAGAAGCGACATTAACAATAGAAGCGCCAGCTTGCATCTTGCCAGCTACAGCACGTATACAACGCATTGTACCCTTCTCATTTGTCTCAACAATGCGATCTAAATCCTCATCCAGGAAACGATCAATAGGCTTTAATCCTTCCTCAAGAATTCCTGCATTATTAACAAGAACATCAATCTTGCCATATTTTTCCATTACTAAATCAGCAAGTTTTTCTGGATCACCTTTTTTAGAAATGTCAGTAGAAACAGCGTATACTTCTCCACCCATTTCCTTAATTTCATTAGCAACTTTTTCTAAAGCTGCTTCTCTTCTTGCAGTAATAACAACAGTAGCGCCTTCATTTGCGAATAATTTAGCACAAGCTTCACCTACTCCTGAGTTTCCGCCTGTAACGATTGTAACCTTGCCATCTAAACGGCCCATTATTTTCCCTCCCTGTGCATACGCACTTCTTTATAAGTATTATATCTTAAAAAATAAGATTATAATAAAGGCATGAGAAAAGATAAAGGTTTTACACTAGCTGAATTATTAATTGTTGTGGCGATAATTGCAGTATTAGTAGCGATAGCTATACCGATATTCTCCTCATATTTGGAGAAAGCTAGAGAAGCAGTAGATGGGGCTAACATTAGAGCAAAATATGCTGAAATGATGAGCGAAGTAGTAAGTGGCAAATATAATCTAGAAAGCGATAAAAACAAATATGTAGTAGAACTTACTCAACTCAAAGATGAATGGCAAACCACTTTCGACTTGCCTCTTGAAGAAGTTGGGAAGCCAAAAGCAAAAGGCAAAGCAACGCTTTATTATAGTGATAAAGCTTATGTATCATATGGTACTTCAACTGATAAAGGAAGTGATTCACAAGGTTCAGCTCAACATGGAACATCACAAAATCTGATAAGCAAAGCAATAGCTTACTCATACGATAGCAATAATCCAGACAAGAAATTTCAATTAACAGCAGGAACTTTATACTCGTACAATGGAAATTATTATATAGCTACTCAAGATAAAAACGATGTTAAAGGAGAACCAAAAGATAATGCTAGCGGATTATTTCTAGTAGACACTAGCAAAGTTTATACAATTCCTACTAAAGATGATTATAGTTCTCTAACAAATGTAGAAAATAAAAGAGGTTTAGTATTATATATTCAAGATGAAAATAAATATTATGTATCATATGATACAAATTCCTCGTTTGCAAACGCTAAAATGATTGCGATAAATAATTAATTACCAAAACTATTAGATAACCCTAATAGTTTTTTTAATAAAAAGTATAACCGTTTCGGCCCTTTTCTTTGGTTTTGTATAAAGCACTATCAGCATCTTTAAATATAGATAGACTTGCATTGCTTCTATCAGCTATGGCAACGCCAACGCTTAAGGAAATAACCGGTTCCCCATTTTCTGAAATACTCAATAATTTATTAACTTCGTCAATCTTTTCGGCAATGATATTCTTATGATTGCTAGTCATTTCAATCATAATAACCGCAAATTCATCGCCACCAATTCGGCATACATAATCAGAAGTTCTAAATGTAGAAGTTAATTTATCAGCCACTTTTTTTAATATTGCATCACCTATTGAATGGCCATATGTATCATTAACTGTTTTAAAGTTATCAACATCAATAAGCAATAAAGCAAAATTAAATTTATCTTTTTCATAAACTTCCAAAATAGAATCAAAAGAACCCCTATTTAATAGATTAGTTAAAGGATCATGTTCAGACTTATGTTTCATAATCGATTGTCTTTCTTGATTCTCAATATAAATCGCATTATATGATGATGCAAGATTTCTTAATTCTTGAGAACCATCAACAGGCATAAGTTCATCATTTTTAATGGCTTTATTAAAATCAATTAGTGGCTTGATTACATTTAAATATAAAAGTGTGCAATTAAGAAACATCGCCAAAGCTAATAAAACAAAGACAATAAGTAATTTAAAGAACACATCAGAGAAAATCGCATATGACCTATTTTGTTTATTAACGATTTGAGAAGTAATATTGTCTAAAGTTTCACTAATTTCATTAGAAATGAAAGTATTTGCATTTACATAGGATTCGCTATTGATAAGTTCCCTAGCTAGTTCAATCTTTTCATCATCACTTAAAGTCAACTCTTCATTTGTTAATTTGTACTCTTTAAGATTATTTGGCCAAGTCGTATTATCATCCGCAATAACCGTTTCAATCAAGCATAAGGCATGTAAGTCGTTCTTGACTTTGTTTTCTGATAAGATTAGCGCATCTTCCAAATAAGAAGCACATTCATCACCAGAAACATTTCTTAACTCTTCAATTGCGTTTTCTCTACTTTGGATTGTATCGATTTCAATAAAATAGTCATCAATATATTGCTGTTTCAAAGTATAAGCAGCAAGTCTTACTTTTTTAGTTAGTTTATTATTGCCTTGTTCAAACTTATGAATAGCTTTCTCAGCAGTAATATATTCATCATTAGATTCTTTTACAATCTTATATTGTTGAACACTGTTATAGCCAAAAAAGGCACAGCATAAAATAAGCACTATTGTAAAAACAATAGCTAAGGAGCTTATACTAGAAATTTTATACTTCTTAAACATCTTGACAAGATTATAGCATATTAAAAAGAAGAGGATTACTCTTCTTCTTTCTTTCTTATTTGCTTATACTTATACATCATCTGATCGGCCTCAAAGACTACATCCTGAATATTCTGGTTAACCGGATTATAAGGCGCATAACCAATTGAAATAGTAGGCATTTTATCATCACGACTTCTAACTTTTTCTAAATCCATAAATAAATTATGATTTAGTTCTTCTATCTTATCCAAATTAGAAGTTAAAATGGCACAGAACTCATCGCCACCATATCTAAAACATTTTCCATATTTAACATAGTTTTTAGATATTAATTCACCAGCCATCTTAAGTGCAAGATCTCCATATTTGTGGCCATATGTATCATTTACATATTTAAACTCATCAACATCAAAGAAAACAACAATTGCATTCTTATCAATTCTATTTAAGAAGTTTTCATATCCCCTTCTATTTAATAAGCCAGTTAACTCATCAGTTTGTTGAATCATCTCAATTGTAAAAACATATAACATTATTGAAGTCATTGTAAGAGCTGTATAACTTAATTTTAAATCGTTATCAATTAATTGAATCGCAACACCAACAAGAATAAAACAAACTATCATTAAAAAGAAAATAGTTCCATTAAATTGATATTTTTTAAAATTCTTAAACACAACAATAACCGCATAAATTAAAGATATTATGTAAGCCGCAACATATATAAAATAGAAAGAACCATGGTGATAGATGTTACCACTATCCACATAATAAATAAAGCCAGTAAAACCTGATATTAGTTCAAGAAACATATGTAGAGTCATAAAACCTTGGATATATTTCTCGTTTTTCTTTTCAATAATCCACGCGAATATAAAACCAAATAATGGTGCACATGAAAGTTCTAAAAACTTAACACAAATATGAATAAACCTCGTATTTGGTCCTTGAGTATTTAAAAACTCACCAGCCCATTCGCAAACACTAGCTAGAATAATTGCGCTAAATAACCAATTAAAAAGTTTCTTTCTTCGATCAGAAAGAGTATTACTATTTGAAGCACACAATTTAATAATAGCTAAAGCAAAAACATTAATAATCGTAATAGCTGTATAATAACTGTTCATATTTCTATTATATCCACTTAAAAAATAAAG
>CAVDDT010000010.1:0-33522 GCA_963607765.1 Paratractidigestivibacter sp.
ATACCAGCTAGATTCTCTAATAACTGTAAGAATCGTACCTTCAACCGGTTTCATGATGGCTTTATAAGCTACTCTAGTACCATTTTCAAATGCTTCAGCAAGTTCTTCAGCATTAACTTCCTCTTTGCCTTCGATGCTTTGAGCAAAACCTCTAAAAATTTGCGAAGTGATAACACCGGAATTTCCTCTAGCTCCCATTAGTAAGCCTTTAGAAAGAGCTTTAGCGACATCACCAATATTGTTAGAGAAACAACTGTTTGCTTCCTTAGCACCATTTGAAAATGTCATTGACATATTTGTACCAGTATCACCATCGGGAACTGGGAAGACATTTAATGCGTTTATTTCAGCTTGATAATTTTCAAGATTGGCAGCACCACTGCTGACCATTTCCTTAAAATCTTTACCATTTAAGACTTTCATTTTAATTTTCCTTGATCCTTTCAACATGAATATTAACTTCATTTACATCCATGTTTATAGCTTGTTCAACAGTGTATTTAACACGCTTTTGAGCCTCTAATACAACTTCCGAAATCTTAATTCCAGCTGAAACAACAACATAGATATCAATTTTTAAATCATTATTTTTTCTTGTGATTACAACGCCCTTAGAATAGCTTTCTTTCTTAAGCAAGGCATTATAACTGTCTTTAACATAAGACTTAGAGATGACTCCAACGATTCCATAGCATTCACATACTGTACTGCCAGCAAGAGAAGCAATAGCTTCATCAGAAATCTTTATTTCTCCATAATTTGTTTTAGTATTTATAGGCATTTTGACCTCCAATAACTAAAATATTATATCATCAAGAAAAATAATTAGACAAATATGCTCCATTTTAAAACCAGCATTAAAAAAGCACCCTTGTTAGGATGCAATTTTAATTCTATTTAAGGCTCTTTTCAAAGCTAATTCAGCTCTTTTCATATCCAAGTTTGGATCATTACTTTCAAGTCTTTTAATAGCTCTATCTTTAGAAGAATTAGCTCTATCTACATCGATATCATCTTTTGCCTCAATGGTATCAACTAAGATATTAGCTTTCCCTTTTTCAAAATAGAACATTCCTCCACTTATGGCATACATTTTATCTTCGCCATCTTCATTTGTTTCAATATGTCCTATATCTAACATAAAACATACAGGAACATGATGTTCTAAGATACCTCTTTCACCATCTTTACTAGTAATATTTAAAAATGGAGTTTCAAATTCTTTGTATAAACCATCAGGAGTGATGATTTTAGCACTAATCATTAGCTAGTTCCTTAGCCTTTTCTCTTACTTCTTCAATAGTACCAACAGACATGAATGCAAGTTCAGGCAAATCATCATACTTGCCTTCAAGAAGTTCTTTAAAGCTTCTTACAGTATCTTCAATCTTTACATACTTGCCTTCAAGACCAGAGAATTGAGTAGCAACAGAGAATGGTTGAGATAAGAAGTTTCTAGCTCTTCTAGCTCTATTAACAATAATCTTATCTTCTTCAGACAATTCATCCATGCCTAAAATGGCAATGATATCTTGAAGTTCTTTATATCTTTGAAGTAATTCTTGTACACCTCTTGCAACTTTATAATGTTCTTCACCAACAATTAGTGGATCAAGCATTCTACTTGTAGACTCTAGTGGATCTACAGCTGGATAGATACCTAATGCAGCGATTCCTCTATCTAGAACTGTTTTAGCATCCAGATGTGAGAAAGTTGTAGCAGGAGCTGGGTCAGTTAAGTCATCAGCAGGCACATAAATAGCTTGAACTGAAGTAATTGAACCATCCTTTGTAGAAGTGATTCTTTCTTGTAATTGTCCCATTTCTGTAGCTAGAGTTGGTTGATAACCAACAGCTGAAGGCATTCTTCCTAATAAGGCAGAAACCTCTGAACCGGCTTGAGTAAATCTGAATATATTATCAATAAATAACAATACATCTTGTTTCTCTTGATCTCTAAAATATTCAGCCATTGTCAAGCCACTTAATGCAACCCTCATTCTAGCTCCAGGTGGTTCATTCATTTGTCCATAAACAAGTACTGTCTTATCAAGAACTCCTGATTCTTTCATTTCAAAGTACATGTCGTTGCCTTCTCTTGTTCTTTCACCAACACCAGCAACAACACTTCGACCGCCATGTTCCATAGCGATATTATGAATTAATTCTTGCATTAATACGGTCTTGCCAACACCGGCACCACCGAATAATCCAATCTTACCACCTCTTGCATAAGGACATAACAAGTCAATTACCTTAATACCTGTTTCAAGTATTTCAGCACTTGTTTGTTGTTGAGCAAAGGTTGGCGCAGTTCTATGAATTGGCATTGTTTTCTTAGCCTTAACTTCACCTAAATTATCAATAGGTTCGCCTAAGACATTAAACATTCTGCCCAATACTTCTTCACCTACTGGAACACTAATCGCACTACCAGTATCTATAGCCTTAGCACCACGTACTAAGCCATCTGTTGAGCCCATTGAAATTGTTCTAACAACATCATCACCAATATGTTGAGCTACTTCAACAGTTAAATAAGTATTATCTCCTCTATCGATTTTAATCGCATTATGAAGATTTGGAAGTTGTTCCTTATCAAATCTAACGTCTATTACTGGTCCTATGATTTGTACTACTTTACCAATATTTTCCATTGTCTTCTCCTATAGGGCATCAGCACCCGAAACGATTTCCGTTATTTCTTGTGTGATAGCTGCCTGACGTGCTTGGTTATATGCAAGAGTTAGCTTATCTGTTAATTCAGTAGCGTTATCTGTTGCACTCTCCATTGCAAATCTTCTATTACCATGTTCACTTGTCTTAGACTCTAAAAACTTAGAATAAATTTGACTCTCAACCATCATTGGAATTAAGTCAACTAAAATTTCATCAGGACTAGGTTCAAATTCGATTTGTTTGTATTCTTTCTTATCAGATTTCTTTTCACCAGGAAGAATTGAACATTCTTTTGTTTTAAAGTTAATGTTATTAACAAAGCAAGTATAAATAACATTAATTGAACTTATCTTGTTTTGTTTATACATATCTAAAGCTGTATCCGCATACTTCTTGATAGTAGAATAATCAACACAGTCTGAACCAATTTGTTCATTTAAGATATTAAATCCATCACTTTTAACTTGACTATAGTATTTATTTCCAATAAAGAATACATAATCATCTTTTGAAACTTTTTCTAAGATCAATTTGTAAACATTTATGTTATAGCCACCACAAAGTCCCATATCACTAGTAAAGATGAAATAAGCTTTTTGTTTAGCATCCTTAGAAGTTAAATAATCATTTTCACTAACAAGTTCACCAGACAACATACTAGAAACCATTTCTTCTATTGCATTAGCGTAAGTACGATTCTTTTCCATCATATTACGATTTTTAACAAGCTTAGAATTAGAAATAAGTTCCATAGCTCCAGTAATCTTCTTAGTTGAATTAATTGATTTGATACGTGATTTTATTGCTGACTTATTACCTGCCATAATTAGCCACCATATACCTCAAGATAGTCTTTAGATATAGCATCTAAAGCATCCTTTAACTTAGCAGTTAATTCATCAGATAATACTTTCTTTTCTTCTATTTCATTTAGCAAATCACTATGTTTGTCCTTGATTTCCTTAAGCATATAAGACTCAAATTCACCAACTTTTTCAACTGAAATATCCTTTAAATAACCTTGTTTTGCACTAAACAAAGAAACCACTTGTTCAGACATAGTCAAAGGTGAATATTGAGCTTGTTTTAATAGCTCAGTTAATCTAGCACCCTTATCGATTGTAGCTTTAGTAGCAGCATCAAGGTCACTACCAAATTGTGCAAACGATAATAGTTCATGGTATTGAGCTAAATCTAGTTTTAATGAACTAGAAACAGACTTCATAGCTTTTGTTTGAGCAGCACTACCTACTCTACTTACAGATAAGCCAGAATCAACAGCTGGTCTAACACCTGAATTAAATAATTCTGTTTGTAAGAAAATTTGCCCATCTGTAATAGAAATTACATTAGTAGGAATATATGCTGAAATATCTCCTGCTTGCGTTTCAATAATAGGAAGTGCAGTCAAAGAACCGCCGCCCAATTCATCAGATAACTTAGCAGCTCTTTCCAAAAGTCTAGAATGTAAATAGAAGACATCACCAGGATAAGCTTCCCTTCCTGGAGGACGACGAAGTAGTAAAGACATTGTTCTATATGCCACCGCATGTTTACTTAAATCATCATAAACAATTAGAACATCTTTTCCTTGTTCCATCCACTCTTCACCAATAGCACAGCCTGCATATGGTGCGATATATTGTAGTGGAGCAAGTTCACTAGCACTAGCGTTTACTACTGTTGTATAAGACATTGCATCATGTTGTCTTAATTTTTCAACAATTTGAGCAACGGTAGAATTCTTTTGACCTATAGCAACATAGATACAATTTACATTCTTGCCCTTTTGATTAATGATTGTATCAATAGCGATAGCTGTTTTACCAGTTTGTCTATCGCCAATAATCAATTCTCTTTGACCCTTTCCAATAGGAATCATAGAGTCAATAATTTTAAGTCCTGTCATTAAAGGTTGACATACAGACTTACGAGTCATAACGCCAGGAGCAACTCTTTCAACTGGACGAGTCTTTTTAGCCTCAATAGGCTTTCCACCATCAATTGGTTGACCTAAAGCATTCACGACTCTGCCAAGCATTTCATCGCCTACAGGAACTTCAACGATTCTGCCTGTTCTTTTTACCACATCATTTTCTTTGATATTAGTATCATCACCTAAAAGTACAGCACCAACGCTATCTTCCTCTAGGTTTAAAACCATTCCATATACACCGCCTGGAAACTCTAATAGTTCAGAAGACATAGCGTTTTCTAGGCCTTGGATGATTGCGATACCATCACCAATTTTAACGACAGTACCTACATCAAGAGCTTCAATATCTTGATTATAGTTTTCTATTTGTTTCTTAATAAGATTACTAATTTCACTTGCTTTAAGCTCCATAGACACCATCCTTTCTCTTTAAAATTTCTTCCATATTCTTAATCCTCTGTTTCATCGTATTATCAATGACTTTATCATCTAAAATAATACGGAAACCAGAAATTACAGACTTATTGATTTTAGGAATCAAGACCACTTTATAAGTTCCATCGCTTAAACTATTTTCAAGTTCTTCGATAGACTTTTCATCTAGGTCTCTCGCCGTTTCAATAATTCCTTCTTTAATCTTTAAACTATCGTTGCATAGCTTGTGAAATTCAACAAAAATTTCATCATAATAAGCCATTCTATTTTTATCTACTAATAAGTTAAGAAAGTTTAATACATACTGATCCAAATTACTTTTAAAAATATTTTTAATTAGATTCTTTTTATCTTCCTTAGAAACTTTATAGCTTTTAAAGAATTCTAAGCAATTAGCTTTGTCAAAGCATTCTTTAACAAAATCAATTTGTTCTTTATACAAAGCAACTTTGTTATGTTCGCTTGCCAAAGAAAAGAATCCTTCTGCGTATCTATTTGCTAAGACACTCATTTATTTTCTCCAATGTATTCTTCAATAGCTTTCTTATCATCTTCACTAGTAGACTTTTCATTTAATAGTTTACTTACAGCAGCAAGAGCAACATCAACCATTTCATCATGGATTTCTTTTTGAGCATCTTGCTTCTTTTGTTCTATTTCTTTACTAGCTTGATCTAATCTAGTACTAGCTTCTTGATTAGCTTTATTAATAATCTCCGTTTTAAGATCATTAGCTTCTTTTCTAGCACTTTCAACTATTTCACCAGATTTAGCACGAGCTTGTTCAAGCTTTTCCTTAGCTTTTTCAAGTTCTTGACTAGCCTCATCCTTAAGCTTTTGGCTAGTTTCAAGATCTTCGCTCATTTTTTGCTTTCTTTTAGCCAAGATTTCTCTAGCTGGCTTCCATAGCAACTTTTTGCATAACATAAAAAGCAAAAAAGTTGAGCAAAGCTGAACAAGCATTGTGATTAGATTGGGAAATAATACGCCTTGAATATCAAAAGTCATATTACCCTATAATCCTTAGTAAACAAATATTAATAGTAAAGCAACCAATAGACCGTAAATAGCACAAGTTTCTGAAATGGCAGCACCAACGATAGCTTGAGATCTAATCTTATCTGAAGCATCAGGGTTCTTACCAATAGCTTCAACGGCCTTAGCACCTACGTTACCTTCACCAATAGCTGTTGAGAAACCAGTAAATACTGCGATTGCAGCTGCGATTGCAATTAATCCTCTTTCCATATAATCCTCCTTATTTTTCTGGCAATTCTTTTCCAATAAATATAATTGTTAAAGACGTAAATATAAACGTCTGCAACAAACTAGAAATTAAATCAAAATACGAGTGTAATATTGGGGCAACCAATACTCCCACAATATCGAAGCTTCCGATAAGTGGAATTAAGCTTGATACATAGCTCGTAAATGTATAGAACAATGTCATGATGATAGAACCAGCCATGACATTAGCAAATAAACGCATTGACAATGAAATAATTGGTGAAATCTTACCAATAATATTCATAGGTAAAAACAAGAATATTGGTTCAAATAAACCACCGACATAAGATTTAATACCATTGTATTTAATACTGTTATATTCAACCATTGTAATAGTAATAATAGCCAAAGTTAATGTAACAGAGAAGTTTCCAGTTGGAACAGCTTGGTTACCAAATAGGCCTGATATTGAAGACAAGAAAATATATCCCCACAAATAGCCTACATAAGGTCCAAGGTATTCAAAGATGTGATCATTAACATCACTTCTAACAGAATTATCAACCATCTCAACAGCAGATAAAGCAAGTAACACTAATCCTTTTGGTTCATCATAAGGGTCAAATTTTACAAGAGCTCTATTTAAAATAACCAAAATAATAGCCAAGATGGCTGTGATAATTAAAATCGAAAATACATGTGCCTGAATAGTAATTGTCATTTTTTTACAAAAGCCTCAATAATTAATCTAGTTCTAAGAATCATTAGTCCGATAAAAACACCAATGTAACTCATAATATTTGGAATAAGAAAGCTAACCACAAGTGGAATAGCTAAGACAGCAATAGAAAATATGCTTCCTAACACTGCAAGTATGTTGTATGTTTCAAGTCCGTTATATCTTAACTCAATTAATTTAAAGTTCAAGATTGAAAACAAATACCCTACTATTATTCCAAGAGAAATCTTAGAATCAATGAATAAAAAAATTACACCTAAGATAACAGCTATAAGTAAATCTAAAAGGAATTCTTTTTTATTCACAACCGGTATTATAGCATAAATTTTTGTAAATATTTTTAGGTCACATATGTATTTCTATCCTAAAAATATACAAAATTTTGTATAAACTTTTTATCATAAGGAAAAGATGTTAAAATTAAGTTAACATTTAAGAAAAGGAGAAATTTAATGGACAAGAAATATGTGTACATGTTTGCAGAGGGAAATGCAAACATGCGTGAACTTCTTGGCGGTAAAGGTGCTAACCTAGCTGAAATGTCTAGTTTAGGACTGCCTGTTCCATTTGGTTTTACAATTTCTACTGAAGCATGTACAGCTTACTATGATGATGGCGAGAAAATCAATGATGACATCATGGCACAAGTTAAAGAAGCTTTAGCTAAACTTGAAGACCAAGCTGGGAAAAAATTGGGTGATGTCGAAAACCCACTACTTGTTTCTGTAAGATCAGGAGCTCGTGCTAGTATGCCAGGCATGATGGATACTATTTTAAATTTAGGTATCAATGATGAAGTAGTTAATACTATTGCACAAAAAACTAATAATGAAAGATTTGCTTACGATTCTTATAGACGTTTTATTCAAATGTTCTCAGATGTTGTAATGGAACTATCTAAAAAGAAATTTGAAGAAATTATCGACGAAGTAAAAGCTAATAAAGGCGTTAAGCTTGATACTGAACTTGATGTTGAAGACATGAAGGAACTTGTTAGAAGATTTAAAGCTTTCTATAAAGAAAATTTAAATGAAGATTTCCCTCAAGATACAAATGTTCAACTTGAAAGGGCTATTGAAGCAGTATTTAGATCTTGGAACAATCCTAGAGCCATCTTCTATAGAAAAGAAAATGATATCCCTTCTTCTTGGGGAACTGCTGTAAATGTTCAAATGATGGTATTTGGCAACATGGGCGATGATTGTGGCACAGGTGTTGCCTTCACTAGAAACCCTGCTACTGGTGAAAACAAACTATTTGGTGAATTCTTAATGAATGCTCAAGGTGAAGATGTTGTGGCGGGTGTAAGAACTCCTCAAACAATTGACCAATTAAAGGAAGTAATGCCTGAAGCATATGAAGAATTCAAGAATATTTGTAATACTCTTGAACATCATTATCATGATATGCAAGATATGGAATTTACCATCGAAAATAAGAAGCTATTCATGCTTCAAACAAGAAATGGTAAAAGAACCGCTGCTGCAGCCTTAAAAATTGCTTGCGATATGGTTGATGAAGGATTAGTTGATGTTGATAAAGCTCTATTAATGGTAGAACCTAAGCAACTTGATTCATTACTTCATCCTCAATTCAATGCTGAGGCATTAAAGAATGCTACAGTTATTACTAAGGGCTTAGCTGCTTCTCCAGGCGCTGCATGTGGCCAAATTGTCTTCTCTGCTGAAGATGCCAAAAAGGAACATGAAAACGGCAAGAAAGTTGTTCTTGTAAGGCTTGAAACTTCTCCTGAAGATATTGAAGGTATGGCTGTTGCTGAAGGCGTATTAACGGTGAGAGGTGGTATGACATCACACGCTGCTGTAGTTGCTAGAGGCATGGGCGAATGCTGTGTATCTGGCTGCGGTGATATTAAAATTGACTATGATTCAAAAACTTTTGAACTAAATGGTGTAACATATCACGAATTTGATTACCTTTCACTTGATGGTTCAACAGGCAATGTATATGGACAAGCTATCCCTACTG
Organism: Paratractidigestivibacter sp.; assembly: GCA_963607765.1. Taxonomy (GTDB): domain Bacteria; phylum Bacillota_I; class Bacilli_A; order Erysipelotrichales; family Erysipelotrichaceae; genus Colivicinus. The sequence continues at coordinate 9,006 of CAVDDT010000010.1, forward strand.
AACCTGCAACAATCTCCGGTTACTTTAAGAGATTTATGGACTGGGCAGATGAAAAGAGAGTTCTAAAAATTAGAACAAACGCTGATACTCCTCGTGATGCCAAACAAGCTCTAGAATTCGGTGCTGAAGGCATTGGCCTTGTTAGAACCGAACATATGTTCTTTGAAGAAAACAAGATTAAAGCTATTAGAGAAATGATCGTTTCTAAGACTACCAAACAAAGAAAGGCAGCCCTTGAAAAAGTATTAGCTTTACAACAAGCTGACTTTGAAGGCATATATGAGGCTATGGAAGGCAATCCAGTAACAATTCGTTACTTAGATCCACCTCTACATGAATTTGTTCCAACTGGTGAAAAAGAAATTGCTGATTTAGCTAATGAAATGAATATGACCGTGGAAGAATTAAAGAATGTTATTTCTTCTCTTCATGAAGTTAACCCTATGATGGGACATAGAGGATGTAGATTAGCTGTAACTTATCCAGAAATCGCTGAAACTCAAACTAAAGCTGTTATTGGTGCAGCTATTAACACTCAAAGAAAACATCCTGATTGGAATGTAGTTCCTGAAATCATGATTCCTCTTGTTGGTGATGTTAAAGAACTTAAATATGTAAAAGATATCGTAGTTAAGACAGCTAATGAAATGATTAAGACTAGTAATGTCAAACTTACATATCATGTTGGCACAATGATTGAAATTCCTCGTGCCGCAATTCTTTCTGGTGAGATTGCTAGAGAAGCAGAATTCTTCTCATTTGGCACAAACGATCTAACACAAATGACATTTGGTTTCTCAAGAGATGATGCTGGCAAATTCTTAGGCAGCTATTATGATGCTAAGATTTATGAACAAGATCCTTTCCAAAAGGTGGACCAAAGAGGTGTTGGCGTACTAATTAAGCTTGCTTGTGACCAAGGAAGAGCTACTAGACCAAATATCAAACTAGGTGTATGTGGCGAACATGGTGGAGATCCTTCTTCGATTGAGTTCTTCCATAAAGTTGGTTTGAACTATGTTTCTTGTTCTCCATATAGAGTTCCAATCGCTAGACTTGCTGCTGCACAAGCTGCAATTAAATTTCCAAGATAAACCAAAGGCGCTTAATAAGCGCCTTTTTTAATGTCTATAGTAATTAATTAAACAACCATCTTTAAGAATTTCTTTTTCATCATTAGTAAGAATTCCAAGTGAAAAAGAAATTTCTGTTAATGAATTATCCTTTATCAAATATCCCTTCACCTCCAAATCCTCATCAATTGACTTAATAACATCTTTTAAATAAACATAACTGCCTTTCGTTAATAAATCACCTTGGCTAGATAAAAGAGGCAACATACCCCAGTTAATTAAGTTAGAACGATATCTTTTTGTCGCATATTCAAAGGCAATATTAGCTCCTGCTCCAAGAACTCTTTGACAACTTGCAGCTTGTTCTCTAGCAGAGCCATCTCCTGGCTTATAAGCATATATGCTTGAAACGATATTGAAATTTTCACTTGCTTTAATATTATTCTTTTCAAGTACATCCAAAACCCATTTTATTTCATCGCTATTTTTGTTTAAAGATGAAACATGTTTTGCCTCATTTACATATTCCTTGTCTCTTCTAGATAAAGTAAATTCAGCTAAACGATACGGATTAGATCTATATGATGATGTTTCGCCTGATGGAATTAGTTCATCAGTTGTGGTTACTGGATCATCAATATGTGAAACAATTTTAATCAAAACGTCATTAGACAATTTAGGAAGGTCTGGCCAATCTTTGATATTTGGACCAAAATGAATATTGTAACTAGGATTAGCTTTCTTATATCCGTTATACACTCTTTTTTCGTATAAAGAAGAATCAAACGGACAAGCATAATCCTCTTCAATATATTCAACAACATCACTAGCCGCTGTTAAAATTCCTTTATTGGCAGCGGTAGCTGCAATACTTCTAGCATCCATTAAACAAACCGAAGCTATTTGTCCCTCATTAGGTTTGCTTCCTTCTCTATTTGGAAAATTACGAGTAGTATGCCTTATCGAAAGTTCATTATTAGCTGGAGTATCCCCCGCTCCAAAACAAGGGCCACAGAATGCTTCTCTAAAAATAACTCCCGAAGAAATCAAATTTGATATCGTTCCATTTTCTACAAGTGCTTTATAAACAGGCATAGAATCAGGATAGATAGATAGCCTAAATTCTTCATTACCACAAGATTTATCTTTTAAAATCTTACTTGCTGCCATAATATTGCCAAATGTTCCACCAGAACAGCCAGCAATTACACCCTGGTTTACTAAAACGTCATTATTTTCATTAACTTTAGACAGTAAATCCATTTTAGTAGCAGTTAATTGCTTATTCGCATTATCCTGCGCCTCTTTTAAATACTTTTTTGGATTTTCCTTTAATTTATTAATGGGAATAGCTAAGCTTGGGTGCATAGGTAAAGCAATCATGCATTCAATTTGGCTTAAATCAAGATCAATGCATCGATCATAATAAGCACCATCTTCAACCTTCAATTCTCTATAATCATTTTCTCTATTGTGCATTTTATAGTACTCAAGAGTTTTATCATCAGTTTCCCAAATACTGCTCAAACATGTGGTTTCAGTAGTCATTACATCAATCGCATTGCGATATTCTTGTCCCAAGTTATGTATCCCCTCGCCAACGAATTCAAGAACTTTATTTTTTACAAAACCATCTTTGTATGTTTCACCACACAATGCTAAAGCTATATCATGAGGCCCAACGCCATTTTTAATGTTGCCATGTACATAAACCAAGACAACTTCCGGTCTTTTTATATCATAGGTTTTAGATAGTAACTGTTTAGCTATTTCTCCTCCGCCTTCACCTATTCCCATAGTGCCTAAAGCACCATATCTAGTATGCGAATCAGATCCCAAAATCATTCCACCGCATTTAGTCATCATCTCTCGATTATAGGAATGAATTACAGCCATATTAGGAGGTACATAGATTCCACCATATTTATGTGCACAAGACAAAGCAAACATATGATCATCTTCGTTAATCGTTCCACCTACAGCACACAAAGTATTGTGACAATTAGTTAAGACATATGGAACAGGGAATTCCTTTAATCCTGAAGCACGTGCAGTTTGGATGATGCCAACATAAGTGATGTCATGAGAAGTTAGAGAATCAAATTTAATATGTAATATATCATCACTGCTATGATTATCGTGAGCGTCAAGAATTTGATAAGTTAAAGTCTTCTTCCTGCCATCTTGAATATCACTAGTAAGATCTTGTTTATACGTTCCATTAAAATAAAAAACACCACTATCTATTTTTTTCATAACAATTCCTTAATCAACCTATCTGTAAACTCACTGCATTTACTATTGCCACCTATATCGCTTGTAGTATATTCACCTTCTTCAATAACCTTGTAAATTGCTTTTTCAAGCTTTTCACCTTTTTCACTCAAACCATTTTCCTTAAGAAGCATCACAAAGCTTAAAAGTAAGGAACTTGGATTAGCTAAATCTTTTCCAGCAATATCGGGGGCTGAACCATGTACAGCCTCATAGATTCTTACATCATCTCCAACATTTTCGCTAGGTGCAAAACCAAGTCCGCCAACAAGCCCTGCACACAAATCAGAAATGATATCACCATACAAATTAGGTGCAACAAGCACATCAAATTTACTAGGATCACTTACAAGTTTCATGCATAAAGCATCAATAATAACTGAATCAGCTTCAATATCTTTATATTCTTCACTTACTCTGTTGAAACAATCTAAAAATAGCCCATCAGATAATTTCATAATATTAGCTTTATGAACACATGTTACTTTTTTACGATTATTTTTTCTTGCATAATCAAAGGCATATCTAACGATTCTTTCACTTGCGAATTTACTAATAATCTTTATAGAGTGAGCTACATCATCACTATACATATATTCAACACCCTTATAAAGATCTTCAGAGTTTTCTCTTACAATAACCAAGTCAACGTCTTGATATCTAGACTCTACACCTTTAATAGAATGCAAAGGTCTAATATTAGCGTACGTATTAAAATGTTGTCTTAAAAGTACATTAATACTTCTAAATCCTTTTCCAATTGGAGTAGCGGTAGGGCCCTTTAAACAAACATGATTATTCTTAATAGAATCAAATAATTCATCAGAAAAAAGTTCGCCACTTTCATCATAGTATTCAGCTCCCGCCTTGTATTCTTCAAATTCTATTCCTGTATTTAACGCATCTGATACTTTAAGAACACTATTTGCGATTTCTTTGCCAATACCATCGCCTTTAATTAATGTAACTTTCATAAAACACCTCACTCTTTAATTTTACACTTTTAAGCTTATAATGATTATTAATTGAGGTGATTTGTATGATATATCCTGATGTCCAAAATTTAACTGAAAATGATTTAAAAATCTTATGTGAAGAGTATCGTAAGAACAATTTTATTAACCCTGAAATAAGCGAAAAGCTAGGTGTAAAACGTGGACTTAGAAATCCGGATGGAACCGGTGTTTTAGCTGGATTAACAAATATTTGTGATGTTGTTGGATATAGAAAAGATGAAAATGATAAAGTCATTCCAATTGATGGAAAATTGATTTATCGAGGCATAAATCTAGAAGATATCGTAAATGAAGCAATCACTTCCAATCGTTTCTTATTTGAAGAAGTAGTATGGCTATTGTTATTTGGCTCTCTTCCAAATAAGAAAACCCTAAATAGATTTCGTAAAATATTAGAAACGCATCGAGAACTGCCTGATGGCTTCCCAGAAACGCAAATCATGGCCGCTCCATCTCCTAATCTAATGAATAAAATGGCTAGGTCTGTTTTAGCTATGTATTCTTATGACGAAAAAGCTGAAGACACGTCTTTAGAAAATATAATCAAACAATCTATCAATTTGATCGCAGAATTGCCTACGATGATGGTCTATGCTTATCAAACAAAGAAGCACGTCTATGACCATGAATCACTTTTCTACCATTACCCTAAAAAAGGATTATCTAGTGCTGAAAGTATATTGGCGATGTATAGAATAAATCAAGAATATACAAAAGAGGAAGCTCATTTGTTAGATTTATGCATGGTAGTACATGCAGATCATGGCGGAGGAAATAACTCAGCCTTTTCAACTAGAGTATTGTCTTCTACTGGAACCGATACATATTCAGCTATTGCTGCTGCAATCTTGTCACTTAAAGGCCCAAAACATGGTGGTGCTAATCTTTTGGTTATGAAACAACTTGATGAAATATTAGAAAATGTCAAAGATGTTAATGACGATGAAGAAATGCTAGAGTTCTTAAAAAGAATCATCAACAAGGAAGTATGTGATCATTCAGGATTGATTTATGGAATAGGACATGCCGTATATACAAAAAGCGATCCTAGAGCACAAATATTAAAGAAGCATTCTAAACAATTAGCTTATGAAAAAGGCTTTAATAGAGAATATGATGCCTTATGTCAAATAGAAAAACTAGCGCCTATTGTCTTTAAAAAAAATAAAGGAAGCAATAAAAATGTTTGTGCCAATGTTGACTTATATTCGGGTTTAGTATATCGAATGCTAGGTTTAAAAGAAGAATTATTTACTCCTATTTTTGCGATAAGTAGAGTAGCTGGATGGTGTGCTCATCGAATGGAAGAAGTTGAATTCGCAAATAGAATAATTAGACCGGCGTACAAATATGTTGGTGAAAAAGAAAAGAAATATATTCCAATTGAAGAAAGATAAAAAAACAAGTAGGCATTTGCCTACTTGTTTGCAATTTCATGAATTCTATCTACTTTTTCTAAAGTATCATCTACAACAAATTCAATATCAGGAATTTTTCTAAGCTTAAGTCTTTTAGAAAGCTCTGTTTTAATAAAACCCTTTGATTTCTTTAAAGCAGCTATTTCATAATTCTTGCCAAAGAAAGAAACATAAACTTTAGCCCTACTTAAATCTGGAGAAACTCTAACTTCAGAAACGGTTACAAAGCCAATTTCGGGATTATTCAAATCAAATTGAATAATACTCGAAATTTCTCTTTGAAGTAATGAATCAAGTTTATCAGTTCTACTCATTAGTCAGCCTTAACCTCTTGGTCTTGGTATGCTTCAATGATGTCGCCTTCCTTGATATCATTGTAGTTTTCGATTGTCATACCACATTCATATCCAGCAAGAACTTCCTTAGCATCATTTTCAAAACGCTTTAACGAAGCAAGTTTGCCAGTATAAATTACAATGCCATCTCTAATTAAACGACACTTAGATTCTTTAACGATCTTGCCTTCTGTAACCATGCTACCAGCAATTGTGCCAACCTTAGATACTTTATAAGTCTTTCTAACTTCAGCTTGGCCAATAACAACTTCTTCATATACAGGAGCAAGCATACCCTTCATGGCAGCTTCCATTTCTTCTACTGCCTTATAAATAATATTATGAAGTCTAATCTCAACATTTTCTTCTTGAGCTTTCTTACGAACATTAGCATCAGGCCTTACATTAAATCCATAGATAACAGCATGAGATACACTAGCAAGAATTACATCGGATTCAGAAATGCTTCCAGCAGCACTTCTGATTACATTAACTCTTACACCATCAACATCAATCTTACTTAAAGATGATGCAACAGCTTCAGCAGTACCTTGAACATCAGACTTAACAATAACAGGAACTTCCTTAATTTCACCAGCTTCAATTTGAGCACTTAGTTCATCAAGAGACATAGCACTAGTGGCCTTTCTCTCTTTTTCAACTTTAGCCTTATTTCTAGCAGCCGCAATAGCTCTTGCATCTTTGTCATTTGCGAATACTTTAAAATTATCACCAGCAATAGGAACTTCACCTAAACCAATAACCTCAATTGGAGTTGAAGGAAGCGCTTCCTTAACTTCTTCGCCCTTGTCATTTACCATTTTTCTTACTTTGCCATAAGTAGTACCAACAACGATTGAATCGCCTTGTTTTAAAGTACCATTTTGAACAAGAAGTGTACAAACAGGGCCTCTTCCCTTATCAAGCTTAGCTTCAATAACAGTACCAGTAGCTAACTTGCTTGGATTTGCCTTTAGGTCCCTAACTTCGGCAACAACAAGAATTGTCTCTAAGATATCTTTTACGCCTTCGCCTGTTTTGGCACTACAATTTACGAAAATTGTATCACCGCCCCATTCTTCTGGCATTAAGCCTAAATCAGCTAGAGCATTCTTAACCTTATCTGGATTAGCACCCGGCTTGTCCATTTTATTTACCGCAATAATAATTGGTACATTAGCGGCCTTAGAGTGATCAATCGCTTCCTTTGTTTGAGGCATTACGCCATCATCAGCTGCAACAACAATAATAGAAACATCAGTTACTGAAGCACCTCTAGCACGCATAGCTGTAAAAGCTTCGTGTCCTGGAGTATCTAAGAAAGTAACTTTCTTGCCATTAACGTCAACTTGATAAGCACCAATATGTTGAGTAATGCCACCAAATTCGCCAGCTGTAACATTTGACTTTCTAATAGTATCCAAAAGTGTAGTCTTACCATGGTCAACATGTCCCATGATAGTAACAATTGGAGCTCTTTCCTTTAAATCCTTAGGATCATCTTTCTCATCATCCATTAGAGAAGATTCATCCTTAGGCTCTTCTTTTGTAGCAGTAATGCCATATTCCATGCACACTAGCTCAATATTTTCATCATCTAAAGGGGAATTGATAGTCATCATCTTGCCCAACATGAATAACAATTTGATAATCTCGCTAGAATTCTTATTAATCTTTCCAGCTAACTCACCAACTGTAATACCATCTTGGTAAGTGATAGCCTCAACTTTTTCAGCAGCATCTTTTTTCTCAAAAGAACTAGCTTTAGTGTTTGGCTTCTTATTAATATGTTTTTTATATGTTTGTTTAGCCATTATAATCCTCCTTTAACTTATCCTTTAACAATTTAGTAAACCCTTGATCAAATACCCCAACTATCTTGACATTAAACTTACCAACACAATTAGATAATTCATCACAAGAATACTTCAAACAATAAGGAATCTTATAGTAATAACACTTTTTTAAGTATCTTTCTTTAGTAGAATTAGAAGCATCGTAGGCAATAAACAAATACTTAACTTTGCCAATGTTATCTAAACACTTCTCACCTAAGTATAATTTTTTTGCCCTAAATATCAATCCTACTAAAGATAAAACACTATCCATTAATTACTTCTTCTATTTCCTTATAAACGGTCTCATCAACTTTTACTTCAAGCGCCTTAGCTAGCAAATTCTTTTTCTTAGCTATTTCCAAGGCCTCAAGAGACTTGCTTAAGTAAGCACCCTTTCCATTAAGCTTACCGGTTAAATCAACCTTAACTTCTCCCTCTGGAGTTCTAACGATTCTAAGCAACTCTTTCTTTGGGAAAGACTCACCTGTCGCAAGACACTTACGCATCGGAATTTTTTTCATTATTTTTCCTCGTCGTAATATTCATCGTATTCATCGAAATCGATGTCATCATCATTAATCCAAGAATCTTCTTCAAGTTCTTCTTCTTGTTGTCTAATTTCCTCTAGTTCTTCTTCAGAATAAGTTGGCTTAACGCCATCATCATATTCCTTCTTTTCTAGATCCTCAGCTCTAAGACGTCTATCATCATCATCTTTCTTCTTACGTCTTTTAATAGGAGCTTTTTCTTCCTTCTTACCAGCACCTGCAATATCTTCAAACTTAGAAACATAGTCAGTATGAGGAACAAGCTTCTTAGCAGGCTTAACTTCTTTAACTTCTTCAGCCTTTTCTTCTTCCATCACAGGTTCTTGAGCAACTTCTAAAGAGTTTTCATCTGGAACATCCTCAATTGTAACTTCAACAGGCTTTTCTTCCATTTCATCAAATACTTCTTCAATCATACCAGTATCATTTTCAGAAATCTCTTGATCAAATTCAGCCTTACGCTTAGCAGCTTCTTCTTGAAGAGCCAAGAATTCCTTTTGTTCCTTTTCCTTCTTAATTCTAGCTTGATCTTCCTTAAACATAGCTTCTTCACTAGCGATATCAATACCTAAACCAGTGATTTCACTTTCAGTCTTGATATCAATCTTACGGTTAGTCAGTTTAACTGCAAGCTTAGCATTCTTACCCTTTTTACCAATAGCGATAGATAATTTATCATCATCAACCACAACAACAAGAGGTCTTTGATTTCTCTTTTCAAGTTTTTCAATCTCATCGCTTGTTAAATCAGGATTAATCTTTTCATTAGAATAGAAGCAAGCTCTCACTTCAGCTGGAGCTAAAGCGTTCTTTACTAATTCGCCAATATCATCATTCCACTCAAAGACATCAATCTTTTCACCCTTAACTTCGCCAATAACGGCTTGAACTCTGCTGCCTCTTGGGCCAATACAAGAACCAATCGCATCAACATCCTCATTACGAGAATAAACGGCCATCTTAGTTCTCTCACCAGCTTCTCTAGCGATAGCTTTGATTTCAACTAAACCTTGTTGAATTTCAGGAACTTCCTTTTCAAATAATCTTTCAACAAACTTTGCATCAGCTCTACTTAATACTACTTGAGAACCCTTTGAGTTCTTAGAAACTTCCTTAATGATAGCTTTAATAGTGTTGCCTTCTCTATAAATTTCACCAGGAATTTGTTCAGACTTCAATAGAATACCAATTGTATTTTTAATATCAACCAAAACAAACTTTTCTTCAACAGTTTTGATAATGCCAGAAATTAAATCATATTCTTTATCCTTATATTCATCATAAACTCTTTGCTTCTCAAATTCCTTTGTCTTTTGTTTAAGCATTTGCTTAGCAACATTGATAGAAGTTCTACTAATTTCATTGAAATTAATTTCTTCTTCAACAGTATCGCCAATCTTGACATTAGGATTCATCTTAACAGCTTCACTGTAAAGAATATCTAAAGTTTCATCAAAAGTATCTGAGTCATCGTCAACAACAACCAATTCATGATATGCATGAATCTCACGATTATTGAATTCTACTCTAACTTTAGCAGCAGGTGCATCGATATGCTTCTGGTAAGTCTTTACGATAGCTTCCTTTAAAGTCTCGATAATGAATTCAGGTTCAATCTTACGATCATCTTCAAACAAGCGCATTCCTTCAAGGAAGTTCTTATTGTTTTTTAAATTAATGCCACTCATATTCTTCTTCTCCTTTAAAATTTATAGGCATAACGCACGAATTTAACATCGCTGTAATTTATCTTAAGAGTCTTCTTGATATTCTTTTCCTTTGTATCCAAAGTAAGAACGCCATCTTTAAACTCTTTTAGATCTCCATTAGTTTTTAGCTCCTTAGTCTTTACATAAATGTAAGAGCCAACCGCAGCCTCTAACTCTTTTTCATTTCTAATTTCTCTTTCGATTCCAACCGAAGAAACATCAAGCAAGTATTCTTCCATATCTTGATCATACAAATCCATGATAGAAGAAACTTTCTTGGACAAATCCTCAATTTCATTAAGATCCATTTGTTTATCAATTGTCACATGAAGAATCTTATTCTTTTTTTCATAAGAAACATCATATAAGACATAACCCAAACTCTTAAGATCTCTAGTTAAGTTTTCTCTTAGTTCCTTTATTTCCATAAAACCTCTAAACAATAAATTAAGCAGAGATTTCTCTCTGCTTATGTCTTTACTATAATACTTTAAATCAATACTTTTTTCAAGGCTTTTGTATGTTATTTATTGTGTTCAAAAAGGAAAATATTAGGTGCGCCAGTAGCTGAAACAAGTAAACCATACTTATTGCCATTCATTTCTTTAACGCCATCTTGTAAAGAGTATCCTACTTGTTGCAAAGCGGCTTGCATTTCTTCAAAACTGTTGACATTAATTCTAATCGCATAGAACCCTTCTTTTACTTCCTTGTTTTTGAATTCAATTAAGTCTGTAGTATTTCCACAACTATCTTTCATTACATAATAATCAAATTCATCATTACTGAAATGGTGAGCAATTTTAAGGCCATCTCTGCCTTCTAACATTTTTAAATAAGTAGAAATTCTATTAGTTGTAAATACTGAATAAAAAGATGTAATAATCATTTTTTGTCCTCCCTTATAATTATAACATTTTCGCAATGATTGTCTTAAAGGCAAAGATATTAGCACCAGCAATCAAATCATTTTCCTTGCCATATTTTTTGGCAGTATCAGCAATATTATGATAAATGCCAACCATCATTTCTTTTAATTTCTTATCGGTCTTATTGAAAGTCCAAGTGCTTTCCTCAGCATTTTGAACCATTTCAAAATAGCTGCAGCCAACGCCTCCTGCATTAGCAGCCTTAGCCGGACCATATAGAACGCCTTTTTCTTGAAGATATCTTGCAGCTTCAAGTGTTGTAGGAAGATTAGCTCCTTCTGAAACACAGAAGCATCCATTCTTAACCAACTTTTTAGCGCTATCTAAATCAATTTCATTTTGAGTAGCACAAGGAAGACAAATGTCACACTTAGTCTTAAATAAATCTGTTGGATTCTTATAGTATTTTGCACTATCAGAATACTTCAAATAATTTTCAATAGAAGCTCTATTCTCCTTAGCTTTGATTAATTTCTTATAATCAATGCCCTTTTCATCAATAATATAGCCATTTCTATCAGACATGCCAATTACTGTAGCACCAAGTTCAGTCGCCTTAGCACATGCATAAGTAGAAACATTTCCAGAACCAGAAACAATTACTTTTTTGCCCTTAAATGACTTTGAATGATCATTTAACATCTCTTCTGTAAAGTAACATAAGCCATATCCTGTGGCCTCTGTTCTTCCCTTTAAACCGCCTCTATCAAGAGGCTTACCAGTAAGAGTTCCGATATCTTTTTTATGTTTTAAATATTCTGTTAAAAGAAAGCCTATCTCTCTACCGCCAACGCCAATATCACCAGCAGGAACATCAACTTTAGAACCAATATATGGATATAGTTGTTTCATGAAAGCACTGCAGAATCTTTCGATTTCCTTATCAGACTTGCCATGCGGGTCAAAGTTACTTCCGCCTTTGCCTCCGCCCATTGGACATAAAGTTAAAGCGTTCTTGAAAGTTTGTTCAAAAGCAAGAGACTTTAAAATTGAAAGATTAACTGTCTCATTAAATCTTAGGCCACCCTTAAACGGACCTAAAGCATTATTATTTTGAACACGATATCCTCTATTAACTTGAATATTGCCTTCATCATCAACCCATTCAACTCTAAATTCAATAACTTTGCTAGGTTCAGCGATTCTCTCTAAATATTTTTTAGATTCAAGTTCTGGATGAGCATCATAAAAAGGTTCTAAACTCTCAAATACTTCTTTAACAGCATTAAGAAATTGAGTTTCACCTTTGGCATTTTTGGAAACTTCTTTAAAAGCTCTTTTAACATATTTATTTTTCATAATATTTTCTCCCTAAACAATTATAAAGCCTTTTTCATAAACGTGTAAATAATCGCAAAGATTGAAAATAATTTCATTTAAGAGAATTTTGTACAGAAATAATTGACCTTGTGATGCTTAAAATAGTTCTTATAAATATCATCTATAAATTTAACATGCTTTACTTTTCTTGCTTTTGAATCAATCATTTTAATTTGATCACACATCACAAACCCATAAGACTTAAATTTACTAAGACAATATCGCCTTGTTTGAATTTTCTGCCATCCTTTTTCACCTACAGGATTGCCAACAACATTCAAATCCAGCTTATTATTTTCACTAATATTAAGCTGTCTTAAGATAGCTTTGAAATTCGAATCCTATTACTATTACCCCATTTTTGTAAAGATATTTCCATAAGATCCTTGTATATGCAAAAAGTCATCCTAGCGCAACATCAAGTACCATCATTAAAACAAAGCCAATCATAAATAATATTGTTGCAGTATTAGAATGTTCACCTTCGCTCATTGAAGGAATGAGTTCTTCTACCACAACATAAATCATTGCACCCGCGGCAAAAGATAACAAATATGGAAGAAGTGGAACAATAACACTAGACAAAAGTATTGTAACTCCTCCTGCGATCGGCTCAACAATTCCAGATAAAACGCCATTAACAAAAGCTTTAGTTTTGCTTTCTCCATTCGCCTTTAAAGGCATTGAAATAATTGCTCCTTCAGGAAAGTTTTGAATAGCGATGCCAATCGATAAAGAAAGCGCACCTGATAAAGTAATCGAAGTAGAACCATTTAATATCCCCGCATATAAAACGCCAACAGCCATCCCTTCTGGAATATTATGAAGTACTACCGCAAGAACCATCATTGTTGTCTTTTTTAAATTACTATTTGGTCCCTCTACACTCTTGTCCATATGCATGTGTGGAGTAATCTTATCTAGTAGTAACAAAAACAACATGCCAATGCAAAATCCAGCAGCTGCTGGAATAAAAGATAACTTGCCCATGTTTTCAGCTTGTTGCAGTGATGGCATCAATAACGAAAAGAAACTGGCTGCCACCATAACACCAGAGGCAAAGCCAGTTAAAGCTTTTACTAAATTTTCATTTAGATCATTTTTTAAAAATAAAACGCACGCAGAACCTAAACTAGTTCCCACAAAAGGAATCAATAAGCCATGTAATATAATCTTATTCATCAAAATAATGATACTTGATTAGAATCATCTAAGTCACGTAAAACGCCTAAGTCAGTTAATTTTTTAATAAGAGTAGTAGACAATTGAGTTCTATCAGACAAATCTTCTTTAGATAAGAAAGGCCTTTCTTCTCTAGCTTCAACAATACTTTCCGCAACGTTTCCGCCAAGACCATCAATAACCGAGAAAGGAGGAATAATTTCATGATCATTGTCAGGATTAACTCTAAATTCGCTAGCTAAAGATTTATATAAATCGATATTAGTCATATGATATCCTCTTGAAACCATTTCATAACATACTTCAATAGTATTGAAAATGTCCTTTTCCTTCTTGCTAGCAGGATTTTCTCTTGAATTCATCTTTGCTTGAATTTCCTTCATACGGGCATAAATGCTATCAGCATCTTTAACCATTGTCTCAAGCTCATATGCATCACATCTTAAAGTAAAATACGCCACATAATAATAAGCAGGATGATAAACTTTAAACCAAGCAACTCTGACTGCCATAATACAATAGGCAACAGCATGTGCCTTAGGGAACATGTATTGAATCTTCTCACAAGAATTAATATACCATTCAGGTACATCGTGGTCTTGCATATCTTTCTTATAGCTATCCCACTCTTTACATTTATGCTTAGCTACAGTACCTTTTCTAACTCTTTCCATGATAGTGAAAGACTCAGCTGGATCTAGCCCCTTCTTTTGAAGATAGACCATAATATCATCTCTACATCCAATAACTTCGCTTAGTGGAATGCCTTGGCGAATTAGTTCTTGGGCATTGCCACGCCATACATCAGTACCATGTGATAATCCTGAAATCTGTACTAAATCAGAGAATACTTTAGGACGAGTTTCCTCTATTGTATTACGAGTATTTAAAGTACCAAATTCTGGTAATCCGCAAGCCCCTGTTTCTTCATGATAATTTGGATTAATGATATCAAGTGCCTTAGATGAAGAAAATAAAGACAATACTTTTTCATCATTCATCGGAATAGTCTTAACATCAATACCCGAAATCTTTTCATAAAGTCTCATAACTGTAGGATCGACGTGTCCTAAAATATCAAACTTTAAAATATTATCTGAATAATCATGATATTCGAAGTGTGTTGAATGCCAAGGTGCATCTTTATCATTGGCTGGGAATTGAATAGGAGTAACATCCTCAATTTCCATAGTATCTGGTAAAACAACAATACCACCAGCATGTTGGCCGGTAGTACGCTTAACACCAGCACATCCTTGAGCAAGTCTTTCCTTTTGAGCACGAGACATATTGGTAATATTCTTTTCTTCACAATATCCAGTCACATAGCCATATGCTGTCTTATCAGCGACAGTAGAAATAGTACCAGCTCTAAATACATTATCCTTGCCAAAAATCTCACGGGTAAATAAGTGAGCCTTTGGCTGATAATCACCGGAGAAGTTTAAGTCAATATCAGGAACCTTATCGCCATTAAATCCCATGAATGTTTCAAATGGAATATTCTGGCCATTTCCCTTCATAATCTCACCGCAATCAGGGCAAACCTTATCCGCAGCATCAAATCCACTTGCGGCATTTTCTATCCACTCAAAATGATGACACTTTGGGCATACATAATGTGGAGGAAGAGGATTAACTTCAGTTATGCCTGATAAAGTAGCTACTAAAGAAGAACCAACAGATCCTCTAGATCCTACAATATAACCATCATTATTAGAACGCTTTACCATCAAGTGACAAGTATAATAAATTACACCATAGCCATTGCCTATGATAGCGTTTAATTCTTTTTCAATTCGCTCTTTTATAAATTCATTATAGTTTTTGCCATAAATAGCCTCAGCTTGATAATAGACTAGTCTAGTTAAATACTCATCGGCAGAAATAACCTCATCTGTATCCATAAAAGGATCTTCAAAAATACGGCATTCTTTAGCCTTAGCAATCGCATCTAAAACTCTAGGAGGCTTTAATTCAGTTGAAAAAGGAACAATACTATCGCACATATCAGCTATTTTGTTAGTATTTTCAATAACTATCTCGTGAATTAGTTTTTCATCATCTAGCCAAGCGAAACAATCAAGCATCTCTTTGGTGTTTCTGAAGTGCTGTTCAGGGCTAACCTGTCTAGCGCGCTTTTCCTTATCATACAAATATAAAGGATGGTGAGCACCACCGATTGCTTGAGCGCTTATATAAACATCTCTTAATATTTTTTCTTCTTTTGTCATATAGTGAACATCACCAGTAGCCACTATAATCTTATTTTGACGCTTAGCTTCTGCAATAATATCTCTTAGATAATCCTTTAAACGATCAAGCGTAAAAGATTCTCTATCTCTATATAGATAAGAATAATTTTCTAATGGTTGAATCTCAATATAATCATAGAATGATATAGCCTTAGCTAAATCTTCTTTTGACTTAGTAGAAGCTATTTCAAAAACCTCTCCATTAAAACAAGCACTGCCAATCAACAAATCCTTACGGTATTCTTCTAAAGTGCTCTTAAAAATTCTAGGTTCGGCAATAAATTCTGAGCCAGCATCCTTGCCGTTAGCTTTGCCGAAAACAGCTAATTGGTCAGTATTAGAAATAGAAACAAGCTTAAATAAAGACTTTAAGCCAGCCTTATTTTTACATAAAACAGTTGTATGATAAGCTCTTGTTTTAACAAAAGCATCGTCGCCTTGGTAATTCTTTAAATCATTTAAAGTATTAACGCCATTTTTAGCTAAATCCTTAAGCATCAAATTAAAGACACCAGCCAAAACTTCCGCATCATAGTTAGCTCTATGGGCAACATCTTCATTGTATTCAACGCCATATTGTCTGGCCATATTACCAAGCCTATAAGCACGTCTTGTCTTAAACAACGATCTAGATAAGTCCAATGTATCAATAACCGGATTAGTTAATTTTGGTAAACCCATTCGATCAAGTTCAGCATTTAAAAAGCCATAGTCAAATGAAGCATTGTGGGCAACTAAAACTCTGCCCTTAATAAAATCCATAATTTCATCTTTACATTCTTCAAAAGTCCTAGCTGATTCAACATTCTCATCAGTGATATTAGTAAGATTTTTGATTGTCTCACTTAACTTAAAAGGAGGCTTTACAAAAAAGTCCTTATATTCTTTAACCTGTCCTTTATACATTAAAACAGCGCCAAATTCGATTACTCTATCATATCTATTGCAAAGGCCGGTTGTTTCTAAGTCAAATACAACATATTCTTGTTCAGAAAGCAAATCATCAGTTGAGTTATAAACAATGTTTAGGTTTGGATAAACCATATTCATTTCACAGCCATATAACAATTTGAAGTCAAATTTGTCTTTATCAGCACTCTTTTTAATATTGTTATATTCCAAGAAAGCCTCATGGTAGCCTTGTAGACACAAATGATCTGTAATAGCTACTGCACGATGTCCAAATTTATAAGCTGTGTCAACTAAAGAAGTAGGAGAAGAAACACCGTCCATTTCACTTAACTTAGTATGTGCATGAAGTTCTACTCTCTTTTCTTTTTCATCATCAGCAAGAGGATAAGGATCATCAATGTACTCTATCGCATCAACCGATAATTCATAGTCATTCGAAAAAGTATTAAATTGATAGTTGCCATAAAGAACACACCATTTGCCTTCTTTATTATTTGCCAAATCTTCTTTAGAAAAACGCTTGCCTTCCATCATCTTAGCTACACAAGCATTAGTAGTATCCTTTACATACAATGTTTGAATAGTTAAACCTGTTTTAGTAGTACGTTCATCAATTTTAAAAATTTGAGCAGTTAACTTAATATTGTAGGCAACATCATCTAAATCATCAATGATGACACTTTTATACTCAACGCTCTTTCTTTTATAATTATTAAACTTAGGAGCACCATCACTATTAGCTTTAGGTGCACTGTAAGAATTAGAACTACTAGTAACTGGCAAAGCATTTCTTTCTTCAGCTTCTTTTTCAACAATTTCTTTATACTTTAAATCAATTTCTTTGCGATAGCCAATATCAAAAAAGAATAGCTTTAAATCATCTAAATAATCCTCATCTTTTTGATAAGATTCTTCATCAACATATGAAAGTGAAAAACCATTATCATTTTTAATAACAATACAATTTTTAAAACCAGGATTATTTTTCTTATACATATCTAGATAATGACCTATTTCCTTAAAATTTAGCTCATCATCATTGACCTTAAAATACAATTTAGTATTAAAGCCCATTTCATTAAAATAATTTAACGTATCATTATATAAATCACAAGGAAGAATGAGATCATTTTCGATTTTGATGATTAATAAATTAGTACTTTTTCTATATAAAGTATCAACTACCTTAAAGCCATTAAAAAAAGCTTTTTTCTCATCATCATAACTATATTTTTCAATTAAATTACTAACATCAAATTTGTTCATTTCCAGCAAGTTTTTCTAATGCCGCCTTAGCCGCATTCTTTTGAGCCTCTTTTTTACTAGTACCAACACCATAGCCGTAAATAAGATCACCAACCTTAACAGCCATCTTAAATTCAGGCTTATTACTTGGACCTTTGGCATAGATTAATTCATAATTAATGGATTTACGACTATCAGCTTGAATATACTCTTGAAGCTTAGTCTTATAGTCAAAGGTAGATTCATCAATCTCCTTAACATGCTTAAGCATTAATAAATCTAATAATTTATAAGTATTAACGATATCGGTATCTAAATAAACAGCTCCAATAAAAGCTTCGAACATATCTGAAATAATGGAATCTCTATCTCTACCGCCAGTCTTTTCTTCACCTTGACCAAGCTTCAAATATTTATTTAATTCAAACTCTCTAACAACCATAGCTAATCCTTTTTCGCAAACTAAATTAGCACGTCTTGTTGACATTATTCCTTCTTTTAAAGGAGGATTGATTGAATACAATCTTTCAGCAGAATAAATTTGAAGAACCGCATCTCCCATAAACTCTAGTCTTTCATTATCATGAAGCTTTCCCTTGTGCTCATTAACATAAGAAGAGTGAATAAAAGCTTGTTCAATCAACTGTGAATTGTTATGTTTAATACCATTTTTATCTAAAAAATCAAAAATCGTCATGAAAATATTATACCCTAATCTTGAAATCTTGAAGTCATCAACTTATATACATCTAGATAAAACAAATTAAAATCATCTTTATCTAGATTATCTAACACCATCTTTACATCATCCTTACTTGCTTCAATTATGTTGGTGTCATTAAAGATGTCACCTAAAATAAAAGTTGGCAAGCCTGATTGTCTTGTTCCTAAAATATCACCAGGACCCCTTAATTTTAAATCCTCTTCGCTTATTTTAAAGCCATCATTGCTATCAACCAAAACATTCAATCTTTTTTTAACTTCACTATCCTTGTTGTTGGTCAATAAGTAACAAGTTCCTTTAAAATCTCCCCTTTGAACCCTTCCACGAAGCTGATGAAGTTGGCTTAAGCCAAATCTATCCGCATCATAAATCACCATCACTGTAGCGTTTTTAACATTAACTCCAACTTCAATTACGGTAGTAGAAACAAGAATTTGAATTTCATTGTTATTGAACTTTTCCATCGCCTCATCTTTTTCTTCACCAGTCATTTTTCCATGAAGAAGACCAACTTTGTATGGCTTGAAAACATCAATCAAACTATTATATAAACCTGTAACGTCCTTTCCGCCATAGCTATCACTAGCTTCAATAGAACTAGCGACAAGATAAATTTGCCTGCCTTCATCTAATTTTTCTTTTAAATTAGGAAGAATATCGACAATACTATTTTTATTAATTAAATAAGTATCGCAGCCCTTTCTACCACTTGGCAGAGTCTTAATTGTGGAAATATCCATATTCCCATATAAAGAACTAGCTAATGTTCGAGGAATTGGTGTAGCAGACATAAGCAAGAAATCGACATTTTCGCCTTTTTCCTTCAAAGCCTTTCTTTGCTTGACGCCAAAACGATGTTGTTCATCAGTGATAACTAAACCCAAGTTCTTGAAAGAAACATCTTCTTGAAAAAGAGCGTGAGTACCAATAACAATATCGATATCACCATCCTTTAACCTTTTCTTAATATCAACATTATCTTTATTGCCTGAAACGAGTAATTCTATTTTTATTTCGTCATTAAAAGTTTCTTTAAAAGAAAGCAAATGTTGTTTCGCAAGAATTTCAGTTGGAGCCATCAAAGCACCTTGATAGCCACTTAGATAGTTGGCATATAAGCCAATCATAGAAACAAGCGTCTTGCCACTGCCTACTTCTCCTTGAAGAAGCCTGTACATTAATTTATTGCTTCTAAGATCTCTTAAAATATCATCGATCGCCTCTTTTTGATCAACCGTCAAAGTATATGACAAAGAGTTAATAAAAGAATCAATTTTATTTTGATCAATATTCTCGCCATCTTTTATATTAATTTGATTGTTGTCGCTTAGTATTTCAAGAGATAAATAAAAACGCAAAAATTCTTCATACTTAAGCCTTGCCAAACTCTTTTTTAAATCAAGTTCATTAGTTGGAAAATGAATATTATACAAAGCACTTTTTAAGTCACATAGTCCATGCTTATCAAGAAGTTTTTGGGGTACATAGTCCTTAACATCATTAACTTTTTTAAAAGTATATTCAATTAATTTTCTAATTTCATTTTGTTTAATTCCATCTTTCAAACTATAGATTGGATTAATACCGAGGATCTCACTTATATCCTTTGTATAAAAGTTAGAAGCAGTAACCTTATTTTTGCCTTCATATCTGCCAATAATTGTAATCTTATTGTTGTTACTTTTTATCCAAGGACGATTAAAAATGGTAACTGTAATTTCTTCTTCTTCATAAAGAACTTTAAAAGTGGTTCTAGATAGCTTTCCTCTAAATCTAAAAGTATTTGGATAACTAATTAATTCTCCCTCAAAGACAACTCTTTCACCTTCTATAAAATCTTCATAATGAGTTAAAACGTTTCGTTCATATTTAAAAGGATAGTAACGCAAGATGTCATCACTATCTTTCAAATCTAATCGTCTACATATTTCTAATCTTTTATCAGTTAATTTAAGTTCACTTAATTCCATTTTTGTTTAATCCATCAATTCAGGAATGTGCTTATACAAGGATTTAGCGATTCCATCATGATTATTATCATCAGTTATTTCATCAGCCAATTCTTTAACTTTTTCTTGAGCATTGCCCATAGCTACGCCCACACCAGCAAAGTTAAGCATTGAAATATCATTTTCTGCATCACCAAAGGCAATGCATTCACTTCTATCTATTCCAAGTTTATTCATAGCTACTTCCAAAGCCTTGCCTTTATCAATCCCCTTAGCAGTAAATTCGTAATAGAAATTTGCTGTAAACATCATTGATAGTTTATCCTTAAAAGGCTCGCCCATTTCTTGATAATGTTCTCTTAGATATTCACTATCTCCCGCTGTAAGAATCTTATTTAATGGTTCATTTAAGAAAGTTTCCAAATCATCAACTTCCATTAATTTATATTCATTCATTCTTGATTCATATTCTAAAACATTGAATTCTCTATCACCATCTTTAACCATGCAATCATAGACATCATTTACAACCATGTGGTCTTTTAAAGTCAACACAGGCTTAACGTCAAACTTTTTCATATGTCTTAGCACATCTTTACATACATCTAAATCAATAGTTACATTAACATAGACTTCATTTGTTTCACAATCAATAACTCTTGCTCCGTTATAACAAACAAACAAACCATTATGATGTTCCATATCTAATTGCTTACCATATTTGTATATTCCTTTATCTGGTCTGCCACTAGCTATAACTAGCTTGATTCCTAAATCTTGGGCTTTTAATAAAGCTTTCTTAGTTTCGCTAGTGATCTTTTTATCGCTATTAGTTAGCGTTCCATCTATATCAAGAAGAATTGCCTTTATCATGTTTGTACCTCTCAAATATTTTACACAAAAAATAATTATAAATTTGTTACATTAGCCAACATTTTAATTATGGTTGGGGCTATTTTGTGGCATTTTTTACTTAAACATTTAAAAAAGCCTTTATTTAAAGGCTTTTATTTTAACTATATGGTCCCCGAGGTGGCAAATTAAGGGGGTTTTCTAAAAGCCTTTATTTAAGGGCTAAAATCATCATAAAAGCCTTTTGTTAAGCCATTTTAATTGTTTTATTGTTGTCGTATTATTGTCGTATTGTGTCGTAAAAATTGGCCTGTTTTTGGCCTAAATTGGCCCAAAATTGGCCTAAATTTGGCCCACGATTTTTAGCATAAATTTCATTTATTTTTATATCACCAAAAAGTGATTTTAAATATCGTTTTAGTAATAAAAAAATAGGGAGCATTACGCTCCCTAAGTCAAAAAGAATTGCTTTCGCTTTTTTCTTTGTACTCTCGTTTAATATTTTCGATAGCTAAACAGCATTTGTTGTTTGGATAATCTGGATGAGTTCTACAGAATCTTTCATATTGGTCTATATCGCCCAGGCAGTCATCAAATGCCTCTTTGGTCCTATTGGTACCAGCAAGCAGTTCATCGTTAAATCTAATGATCCTTGTTCTAAATGTGTTGGCCTTAAATTCACTTATTTCATAGCTTAAATCATCTACTTTTTTAGACAAGTCAGCTATGCCTGATTTTTTGCTTAAAGAATTTGCTAAAGTGCCACTACTTATCAGGGCAACAATAATAGGGACAACCACTGAGGACAAGAAAACTACATATGGCTCACTCATTCACTATTTCCTTGACCTTGGCAAGTTGACTAGATAACCTCTCAGCCTTGTTTTCAGCCTCATCTAGCTTTGTTTTTGTTTCGCATAAGGAATTATTCAAGTTTTGATAATCGCTCTCTAAAGCCTTGTATTTGTCTTCCATTGCAGTCTCTTCCTTTTCTAGATCATCATATTTTGTTTTAAGTGCGTTGTACGCATTTTCCCAGTCAGTTGTATCATCAGTAGGCTCGCTTGTAGTCTCTTTCTTTTTCCTGTACAAGATTAAAGCGTTCTTTACTTTTCTGCTTGCGGAAATATCGTAGCTACCATTGTATTCACGGAACACTGAGCCACCGCCATCAAGCATGATTGCGTTGTAGAAACCTAATTTAAGACATTTTGCTTGTACTTGCTTACCAGTTAAACCACTTGAACCAGTAGTACCAGCAAAACTATAAGATAAGATATCACCATCTTTTGTTTCACCAATAACAGTTCTACCGCTGACTTGATTCCACTGTGTTTCAAAGCCCTTATGCAAGTCATCTCTTGCAACTCCGTTAAAGATTAGTCCTAGACCAGTAATAGCACAATAAGCGCTGTCTAATTTGTTCTTGATTATCCATTCTTGGCTTGCAAAATATAATTCGTTGTCTACTCCAGCTACAGCCATGCAAGAATTGTAATCAGTAACAGCAGTCATCTCTAACTCTTGGTTATTTACTCCACGAGACTTCTCTAAGCCACAAGCATAGTGTTTATCTTCCCAAATATAGAATAGTGAGCCATTGACTTTAAGTACTCTTTCCCAACCATTCTTGGTTAAGTCGGTGTCATCAAAACCACCTTGTGTTGTTATATCATATGTATCGCCATATTTGTTTCCATCAACTGACCACTTGTAATCATAGTTAGAGTCTTTCTTAATTGTGATTAAGTCTCCATCATCAACGAATGGATTATAGATATACCCTAGAAAACCAGTCTTAGTGATAGATGGTTTAGCAATGGTTTTAAAAGCCATGACATTAGATTCATTAGCTCCACTATAAGTAATGTAATCAGAGCCTATTGCTTCTACTACTCTTACATGACCATAACCATTACCATAAGAGCTGCCATACACCATTACCGCACCAACTTTAGGCTCTGTTCCTGTTTCCCATAAGGTATCAGTTAACCATGTTACAGCGTTACCATAACCACTACGATTGAACATAGGCTTGTCTAGGCTATCTTTGGTTGATATACCACTGTAATAGCACACAGCTCTCTTTGCTATCTCACACGAACGAGATACCGCATAATTAACGCATTGATATCCGTTTTTGTATCGCCCATTAAAATATCCAGTCTTGCCACAATATTTTGCCTTGTTATAGTAGTCGCTGGTATACATTGAATTAGGACTTGTGATACTAGTTCTTGTTATCATTGTTGTTCTCCAATTCAATGCTTTCAGCAAAAGCTCTTTGTTGCAAAACATCTAGGTAGTCTTTCATGTAATCTAGTTGTTCTTCTAGCAAACCTAATGGGCAGTCATGTTCTGGCATTGATTCATGAAATTCATCATACGCACATAGCTTTATCTTATTTACAAACATTTGTAACTTTTCGTATCTGATTTTTAATTGATAATATTCAGCTTTGAATCTTTCTTTATAGTCATCGCTAGTCATTAATTCAACTGTGTCTTTTAATTCCATAATTAATTCTCCCTTTGAATACTTTCCAAAATGCCGACAAGACCACCAGTGATTGATGGTGATGTCCTATCGGTAACTCTTGTTTGTTGATTATTGTTCATCAACATTTGTGTATTCACTCTCCTTGTTTTCTTGTACACCAAACAACTCTACTAGGTTTTGATAGCAACTTACTAGGTACTTGCCTAGAATAGCGATTGCTACTACTGATAGCATTTGGCTTATTGTGATTGCTTCTTCCGATACAGGTAGCGTTACCTTAAAGTTAGGCAATAAAACACCAGCGATAAAAGTAAAGCCAACACCAAGTAAAATCATTAGGTATTTGATAATACCTTTCTTTAATGTTGACCAATCAAATTCATCATATTTTTGAGCTTTAGCAATACCAAACAAGGTATTAGCTATCATTACAAGGGC
>CAVDDT010000011.1:0-56461 GCA_963607765.1 Paratractidigestivibacter sp.
GAAAAATTTTAGCACTTATTGTTGACAAGTGCTAAATATGTTGGTAGTATATTAGCAGTAGCAGAAAAGGAGTGCTAAAGGAGGTGGCTTGATATGATGACACAAAGAATGGTAGAAATACTTAAAGCTATCGTCGATGAGTTTGTTGATACAGCTGAGCCAGTTGCATCTAAGACCCTTGTAGAAAAGTATCATTTGCCTTATTCTAGCGCAACTATTAGAAATGATATGGCTATTCTTGAAGCAGAAGGTTACATCGAGAAACCTCATACATCAGCTGGTCGTGTTCCTTCTAATAAGGGCTACAAATATTATTGTGAGAATCTTTTAGATAAAGATATGGACGAAAAGGTTAAGTATGCCGTAAGCAATATCTTCTCTGATTCCGGAATGAATGTTGAAGATTGCGTTAAGCAATCTTGTAAGATGATTTCTGATATGACTAATCTTACAAGTGGTGTCTTGGGGCCAAGTTCAAAGTCACAGACACTTGAACATATATCTGTTTTTCCACTTGATAAGAAAACAGCTGTATGTGTATTTATCACAAATACTGGTCATACTGAAAATAAAACATTTAATTTCCAAGATGAAGTTTCAAGTGATGATATAAAAACTTGTACAGATATCTTGAATGAAAGATTAAAAGGTACACAAATTTGCGATCTAAAGGATAAGCTTGAATCAATTAAGCCAATCCTAACAACAAGTGTTAAAAGGCATGAAATGTTGTTTAACGCATTTGTTGGAGCTTTCAGCAAATTCGCAAGTGAAAAACTATATTTTTCTGGTACAAGTAATTTGATGTATCAACCTGAATATTCAGATGTAGAAAAACTAAAGGATTTAATTAAGATATTTGATGATCCAGAAAAGTTAAAACATATGGTTTCTGATCGTGATGAAGGAAGCGATGTTACCGCAATTACACCAAAGGGTACTGAACTTGTTTGGAAAGATGATATGGCAATCATTACTACCGATGTAAAACTTAATAAATCAGATGTTGCAAAGCTTATGGTCGTTGGTCCAAGACGTATGGAATACAATAGAGTAATTTCTCTTATGAATTTCATTTCTAAAACGATTAGCGATTTATATAAATAGAAAGGAAGTTTCATGAAGGATAAAAAGAAAAATAAGGAAGAAGAAGTTAAAGAAGAAGTAGAGAAGGAAGAACTTCCCGAAGTTGAAGAGACTGATGAAGATAAGCTTAAGGAAAAGGATGATGAGATTGCTGGTCTTAATGCTGAAATAGCTCGTTTGAAAAATGCTTATGCTTTAGCTTATGCTGATACAGAAAATATTAAAAAGCGTTTAACTAGTGAAGCTGAATCAATTAAAAAATATCGTATTCAAAGTTTCGCTGTTGAAATATTGCCAGTGCTTGATAACTTAGAAAGAGCACTTAAGGCGGCGGAGAATCAAGATGATCCGCTTAGAAAAGGCGTTGAAATGGTTTATAATCAACTAGTTACAGCTCTTAAAAATGAGGGCGTAGTTGAAATAGACTGTTTAGACAAAGACTTTGATCCTAATTTCATGCAATCAATTATGGTTGAGAAGAAAGATGGGGTTAAGCCAAATACGGTAGTTGAAGTACTTCAAAAAGGATACATGTTAAAGGATAGGGTATTACGTGCTTCAATGGTAAAAATTAGTGAGTAAATAATTAGGAGGAAAATAAAATGAGTAAAATTATTGGTATTGATTTAGGTACAACAAATAGCTGTGTTGCTGTTATGGAAGGCGGCGAAGCTAAAGTTATAACAAACCCAGAGGGTAATAGAACTACTCCATCTGTTGTTTCTTTCAAAGATGGTGAAATCGTTGTTGGTGAAGCTGCAAAAAGACAAGCAGTAACTAATAAGGATACAATCTCTTCTATTAAGAGAAAAATGGGTACAAGTGAGAAGGTAAGCGCCAATGGTAAGCAATATACCCCTCAAGAAATTAGTGCAATGATTCTTCAATATTTAAAGAAATATGCTGAAGATTATTTAGGCGAAAGCGTTACTGAAGCTGTTATCACTGTTCCAGCTTACTTTAACGATGCTCAAAGACAAGCTACAAAGGATGCTGGTAAGATTGCTGGACTTGATGTTAAGAGAATTATTAATGAGCCTACCGCTGCTTCATTAGCATTCGGTATTGATAAGACAGATAAAGAACAAAAGGTTCTAGTATTCGACTTAGGTGGTGGTACATTCGATGTTTCTATCATTGATATGTCTGATGGCACATTTGAAGTATTGGCTACTGCTGGTGATAACCATTTAGGTGGTGATGATTTCGATAATGTTATCGTTGATTGGATGGCTGATGAATTCAAGAAACAATATAATATTGATTTAAAGGCTGATAGAATGGCTCTTCAAAGAATGAAAGAAGCTGCTGAAAAAGCTAAGAAAGATTTAAGCGGTACTTTACAAGCTCATATCTCTCTACCATTTATTTCTGCTAACCAATCTGGTCCATTACACTTTGAATCAGATTTAACAAGAGCTAACTTTGATAAGATGACTAAGTTCTTGGTTGACAAGACAGTAGTTCCAGTTAAACAAGCTTTAAAGGATGCTGGCATGAGCGCTAGTGATCTTGACCAAGTGTTATTAGTTGGTGGTTCTACTCGTATTCCTGCCGTTCAAGAGGCTGTTAAGAAAGAACTTGGCAAGGAACCAAATAAGTCTGTTAACCCAGATGAAGTAGTTGCAATGGGTGCTGCTATTCAAGGCGGTATTCTAGGTGGTGAAAACCCTCATGATGTATTATTACTTGATGTAACACCATTATCACTAGGTATCGAAACATTAGGCGGTGTTATGACTGTTCTAATTCCTAGAAATACAACAATTCCTACAAGTAAGTCTCAAGTTTTCTCTACTGCTGCAGATAATCAACCAGCTGTTGATATCCATGTATTACAAGGTGAAAGACCAATGGCTAACGACAACAAGACATTAGGCAACTTCCAATTATCAGGTATTGCACCTGCTAGACGTGGCGTTCCTCAAATTGAAGTTAAGTTTGATATTGATGTTAACGGTATCGTACATGTATCAGCTACTGATAAGGCTACTAATAAGTCTCAAGATATTACAATTTCAAATCCTAACGGATTAAGTGATGAAGAAATCGATAGAATGGTTAAGGAAGCTGAAGATAACAAGGATGCTGATGATAAGAGAAAAGAAGAAATCGAATTAAAGAATAAGGCTGAAAGCTTTATTGGCCAAATCGATCAAACTTTAGAGGCAAACAATCCTAATGTTACTGATGATCAAAAGAATCAAGTTAAGGCTTTAAGAGACGAACTTCAAAAAGCTATTGATAATAATGATTATGATACATTAAGAACTAAATTAGATGAACTTGAAAAAGCTGCTCAAGCAATGAGTGAAGCAATGTATAAACAACAAGCTTCAGCTGCTCAAGGACAAGCTGGTGGGTCTAATCCAAACGATGATGTTGTTGATGCTGATTTTGAAGCAAAGAATTAATTTTAAAACAGTCCTATAATTAGGACTGTTTGATAGAAATGGGGTGAAGCTATGGCTAAAAGAGATTATTATGAAGTATTAGGAGTTAATAAAAATGCTAGTGATGATGAGATAAAGAAGGCTTATCGTAAATTAGCCAAGAAGTATCATCCAGATGTTAATAAAGCTAAAGATGCTGAAGAAAAATTTAAAGAAATAAATGAAGCTTATGAGGTTTTGAGTGATTCTAATAAGAAACAAATCTATGATAATTATGGATTTGATGGTTTAGAAGGAAACATGGGTGGCTCTGGATTTGGAGGCTTTAGTGGATTTAGCTCAGGTGGTTTTGATGATTTAAGCGATATCTTCTCAAGTTTTATGGGAGGCGGCTTCTCTGGATTTGGATCTGGTAGGTCCTCTTCAAGAAACAATTCTCCTATAAAAGGTGAAAATAGATATTTGCAGATGTCGATTGAATTTTTGGAAGCTGTAAAAGGCGTTAAAAAGACAATTAATATTTCTGTTGATCAAAAATGTGAAAAGTGTGATGGAACTGGCGCTAAGACAAAATCTGATATTGAAACATGTAGTTCATGTCATGGTACTGGTAAAGTAACAAGACAACAACGTACAGCTTTTGGTATCATGCAGTCAATTGTTGATTGCCCTGATTGTAATGGCACTGGACGCCATATCAAAAATAAATGTCCTTATTGTAATGGCACTGGATATGTTACAAAAAACGAAAAGGTTGAAGTAAATATTCCGGCTGGCATTTCAAGTGGCCAACAAGTTCGCTTGACTGGCTATGGTGAAAGAGGATCAAATGGTGGTCCTAATGGTGACCTATATATTGAGATTATTGTTAAGGCACATCAACATTTTCAAAGAGATGGGAATGATATCTACATTGAAGTTCCTATTTCAGCTGTAGATGCTACGCTTGGTTGCAAGATTGATGTTCCTACATGCAATGGTGATGTTTCTTTAACTGTTCCTGCGGGTAGCCAGCCTGGCCAAAAACTTCGTATAAAAGGATATGGTGTTAAGTCTTTAAGAAGCAATTTGGTTGGTGATGAATATGTTATCTTAAAGGTTCAAATTCCTACTAAACTATCTAAAGAAGAAAAGGAACTTTATAAGAAACTTCAGAATAAAGACACAAAGGAAAGTGTGTTTGAAAAATTTAAGAATTCATTTAAGTAAGGAGAAATCCTTACTTAAAAAAGCATTCAAATTAGCACTGTTAATGTTAGAGTGCTAGAAAGGACTTATATGAATTTTGATACAATGTCTGAGAAGACGCAAAAAATATTGGTTAAAGCGTTAACTGTGTGTAAAGACAACAAGAATCCAGAATTGTCTGATGAGCATTTAATGAAAGCGTTTTTAGATGATGAGGATATTAGAAGCGTTTTAAATAAGCTTAAATGTGATGTTAATCCTTTGATTAACTACACTAATTATGCTTTAGATAAGCTTCCAACAAACGATAGTAATAGTGAACCTAATATAGGCAGATATTTAATCGAAAGTTACAATGAGGCTTGCACAATATCGAAAAATAGAGGAGACAAATATTTAAGCGCATTAGATCTATTTGTTTGCGAGCTTTTCAATAAATCCACTTTCAACAGTGGGCTTAGAAGACTATTGAATTTTAATCGTAAAAAATTAGAGGAAACGATAAATAACGAGAGGGGTGATACTATGTTGAATAATCAAAATGATGAAAACAATTTAAATCCTTTGGATAAATATGGCAGAAACTTAGTTACTGATGTTAAAGAAGGAAAGATAGATCCAGTTATTGGCAGAGATGATGAAATAAGAAGAGTTATTGAAATTCTTTCTCGTAAGACAAAGAATAATCCAGTTTTAATAGGCGAACCAGGTGTTGGTAAGACAGCTATTGTTGAAGGACTTGCATGGCGTATTTTTAACGGGGATGTGCCATCTTCTTTGAAAGATAAAGATTTATATGAGTTAGATATGGGCTCTTTGATTGCCGGTGCTAAATATCGTGGTGAATTTGAAGAAAGATTAAAAGCTGTATTAAAAGAAGTAAAAGACAAGAATGGCCAAATAATCTTGTTTATTGATGAAATTCATAATCTAGTTGGAGCTGGCAAGACTGAAGGTTCAATGGATGCAGCTAACTTATTGAAGCCAATGCTTGCTCGTGGTGAATTAAAGTGTATAGGCGCTACTACTTTTGATGAATATCGCCAATATATTGAAAAAGATGCCGCTCTTGAAAGAAGATTCCAAAAGGTTACTGTAGATGAACCTAGCGTTGAAGAGACTATTTCTATCCTAAGAGGCTTAAAAGATCGTTTTGAAGCTCACCATGGTGTAATCATTAAGGATGAGGCTATTATTGCTGCTGCAAATTTATCTCATCGATATATAACCGATCGTTTCCTTCCTGATAAGGCAATTGATTTAATCGATGAAGCTTGTGCAGCAACACGTGTTGATATGGACTCGATGCCAACCGAATTATATGAGCTTGAACATAAGAAAAAACAATTAGAGATTGAAGAGGTTTCTTTAAAGAAAGAAAAGGATGATGAAAAGGCTTTAAAAAGACTTGAAGACCTTCAAAATGATTTGAAGGAAGTAAATGAAAAATATGAAGCCCTTCACACCAAATGGTTAGATGAAAAGAAAGCTTTAATCAATAGTAAGACTTTGCGTGAGGATCTAGAAAAGGCAAAACTTGAGTATACAAATGCTGAACAAGCTGGTGATTATACTAAGGCTAGCGAACTTAAGTTTGCGACTATTCCTTCTTTAGAAGCTAAAATTAAGGAAAACAAGGAAGCGAATAAAGATGGTAATATGCTTTCTGAAGTTGTTAATGAGGAAAGCATAGCTAAGGTTGTTTCTAAGTGGACTCATATTGAAATCAATAAGCTAATGTCTACTGAAAGAGAAAAACTTTTAAAGCTAGATGATATTTTAGCTAAGCGAGTAATGGGACAAGATGAAGCTCTCGAACTTGTTAGTGATGCAATTTTAAGAAACAAGGCTAACATTGGCGATGTGAATAGACCTATTGGTTCATTCTTATTCTTAGGTCCAACCGGTGTTGGTAAGACTGAGGTTGCTAAGGCATTAGCTGAGCAATTATTTGATGATGAATCTAAGATTGTAAGAATTGATATGTCTGAATATATGGAAAAGTTTAGTGTCTCTAGATTAATCGGTGCTCCTCCAGGATATGTTGGATATGAAGAGGGTGGCCAATTAACAGAAGCTGTTAGACGTAAACCATATTCCATCGTTCTTCTTGATGAAATTGAAAAAGCTCATCCTGATGTCTTTAATATCTTGCTTCAAATATTAGATGATGGCCGTATTACTGATTCAAAGGGTGTTACTGTCGATTTTAAGAATACTGTTATCATCATGACTTCTAACTTAGGCAGTGAATTTGCTTTTGAACAAGACTTAGAAAAGAAAAAAGCTGAATATGATGCAGCGGTAAAGAATGCCTTTAAGCCAGAGTTTGTTAATAGAATTGATGAAATTATTATCTTTAATCCATTAAATGAAGTTGTTATTAAGGATATTGCTAAGAAGTTTATTAATCAATTAATCGAAAGATTAAAGGAGAATGATATTGAATTAACTATTTCTGATGCTGCTCTTGAAAAGATTTCTAAAGAAGGTTTTGATCCTACTTTTGGTGCTAGACCAATGAAACGTCATATTCAAAGAGAAATTGAGTCTAAATTAGCTAGATATATTATTGCTAATCCTGATGCTAAGAAGATTAATATTGATGTTTCAAACGATGAATATATCTTTAATTAGAAGATGACTAATGGTCATCTTCTTTTATTTAAAGTTAAATTATGGTAAATTAATAAGGATTTATTGCCTAAAATATAGAAATATATTTTTTGAAAAACTACTTGCCTAAGTATTGAATATATTGACTTATTTATATAGAAATATATGGTGAAAGAGTTGCATTGATAATGTTGTTATTAATGTTTTTTAATGGAGGATAGCGATGAAAACAAAAAATAAAGTAGAGAGGATGTTTTCTACATTTAAGCTAATTATAATTTTGTTGATTGTTGCGCTTATTGTTGGGATTGCTATTTTTGCTTTTAGCGGAAAGATCAACAACAATGTGAATGATGATACTGTTGTTGAAGAAGAGATTGAAGAGGAAAGCGAGTTTTCTTTCTATAACAATCTTTATAACGAATATCATACTTTAAATTCTGATTATGTTGGCTACTTAGAATTTAAGAATAATCTTCTATATAATTACGAGGAATATTGTGAGGATGAATATCCTGGTTTAATTGTTAGATCTAATATAGTTGACGAAGGTGGCAGTGTTAATGATGCTAATAGCGAGTATCTTAAAAACGATATCACAAAAGGATATAGCGATATAGGCCAAGAATTTATGGATGGAAGTAATTTACTTGATGATAATAATCTTCCAATTGATCAAAATATCATTATCTATGGGCATTTTGTATATAGAGATCATAATTTGAAGTTTGGCCCTTTGCATAAATTTGAAGATGCTAACAATTATGAAACATATGATACCTTTACCATTACTTTCAATCATGAGAGAAGAACTTATTTAGTTACTGATGCTTTCTTTTATAATGTTGATGAATATGATGATAGAGCTAATTCTCCTTTTGCGACAAACTATACTAAGGAAGAGTTAGAAAACTATATGTATAGAGTAAAGAATGAATATGATAATACTCTAGATACAGGAATAACTATCGAATATGGTGATAACTTTGTTACTCTGCAAACATGTGTGGAAGACAGAGATGATTTGTTGTATTTTGTTTTAGGAAAAGAAATAAATAGAGAAACTTTTGAATAAATTTAAAACACATGCCTCTTTCTTTGATAAAAATTGAAATAAATTTTGCACAATATGAAATGATTTTAATTTTCAAAAGGTAAGCTTGCACAATTGTGTATAATATCAATGGAAATGAGCGATATTATAAACTCGTCTGAGTGAAGAAGAAAAATAGATTATAATGCAACAATATGCATACAATATGATGGTGGTTGTATTAATAAAACTTATGATTGTGCATACTGATACTTGAAAGATTTGTTGAATAAAAATGGAAAAATATAAAAGTGATGATAAATATTCTTACATACTAGGTATTTCTTTAACTATTGAGGCTTTAAAAAAAGTTCCTCAATTTATGGAAAAAGTTTATGTTTCTAGTAAAGCTATTAAGAATGAACAATATGAAAAGTTGCTTGAGCTTACAAGTTCTTTTAATATTCCTTTAATTGAAGATGACAAAGTTATTGAAAAATTATCAGTTAAAGAAAATTGCTACGGCATTGGTGTTTTCAAGAAATTCTACAATGATTTAAAAACCGATAGGCATATTGTTTTATATAAGTTTTCTGACTATGGAGAATTAGGCACTATTTTTAGAAGCGCTGTTTCGTTTGACTTTAGTGATCTTGTTTTAATTGATTGTGCAATTGATTATTTTGATCCTAGAGTTGTAAGAGCTTCTATGGGTTCTATATTTCATTTAAATATAAAATGTTTTAATTCTCTTGAAGAATATAAAAGGGAATATAATTATCATCTATATCCATTCACTTCCAAAAGAGATAAAGAGTTAAAACAGTTAAAATTAGAATCACCTTATAGTTTAATTATTCCTCAAAACTATTATGATTTAGATAATATATTTGATTATGGTTACTATCTAAAGCATATTGGTAAAGAAGAAATTTCTTTATCTAGTTTAAGTTCAATTGTTTTTAACTATTGTTACTTGTCAAATCTTAAGCGATAGGTACATTTCTTGCATAAAGGAAGTATCATATGCTTGTTTTTAAGCTCGCTAAGAGCTTTTTTATATTTTTCTGATTCTAGTACTTCTTTAAGCGATTCTTTGTTTAAATCGCCAAAAGAATTGATTCCTGAACCATCTAGACAACAAGATGTAACAAGGCCATTATGTAAGATAGCTATTTGATCAATTAAACCATGACAGTATCCGTATTCGCCAATATCTTCATCATTAATATTTGGCCATCTAAACATTTCTTGAGAGTATATATAGACATTATCTTTTAATTTATATGATTTATCTTTTTTAGTATCTTTAAAATGATATTTGTTGTTTAGCTTATTTAGATAATCGGTTAATTTATCATCCAAATTATTCAAATCATAGAATCTTAATTCGATAATCTTATTATTGTTGTTTTCGATTAGATAATCGATAGTCCTAAAATATTCATCACTAACATTTATGTTGTTTATTGAATGAATGGAAATAGACAATTTTCTAAGTGAATCATGATTTAAAACATCTTTATGTTTGCCTAAAAGTATTCCGTTTGTAACAAGTTGCAAATTAAAATCATATTTGTCTAATAAATTCATTATTTGATCAAAGCTTGGATGAAGTAGAGGCTCACCTAATACATGAAGATAAATATAACTTGAAAACTTTCTAATTTGTTTTAAATAATTTTCAATGTCTTTGATATCCATAAATGTTGTGCCTTTATCTTGCGTACAAAATTTGCAATTAAGGTTACAACTATTAGTTATTTCTAAATAGATTCTTTTCATCATAAACATTATAATAGTTTCATGGGTCAAATTATATATATTGATAAACCAAAGGGAATTACTTCCTTTGACATGTGCTTTAAATTAAGAAAAGTTTTTAATACTAAAAAAATAGGCCATACTGGCACTTTGGATCCAAATGCAACAGGATTAATGATTTGTCTTGTTGACAACGCTACCAAAGCTAATCAATTTTTAGTTTGTGCAAAAAAAGAATATATTGCTACCGTCAAGCTCGGTATTAAAACGGATAGTGAAGATATCGATGGAAATATATTGGAGAGAAAAGATGAAGCAATGCCAGGGGTAGAAACAATTAGGGAAACAATCGCTTCTTTCTTAGGCAAGTCTGTTCAAGTTCCTCCTATGACTAGTGCTATTAAAGTAAATGGCAAAAAATTATATGAGTATCAAAGAGAAGGAAAGACTGTTGAAATAAAACCTAGAGAAATTGAAGTTTTTTCTATTGAACTACTTGATGTTAATGAAGATACTTTTTCTTTTAAATGCTATGTAAGTAGTGGAACTTATGTTAGAACTCTAGCTCAAGATATTTTAAAGAAACTAAATGTAATTGGCACTTTATCTGATCTTAGAAGAACAAAGATAGATAGCATCGATATTTCTTTAAGCGATAAATTAGATGATGTGTTAAATGGAAACTATCATGAATATACAATGTATGATATTTTATCTAAATATTATTATGTTTATAATGTTTCAAATAGAAAAGCAATCATTGATGGTAAGCCACTGAAGCTTGATTTAGATGAAGAAATGATTCTTTGTGTAGATAATGGTGATGCTTTAGCTATTTATAAAAAAGAAGATAGCTTATATAGATGCGTTAGAGGCTTGTTATGATAGATAAGATATTTTTTGATGAAGATATTTCGCTTAAAGAAAATGTGTCTTGCATCGGTTCTTTTGATGGTGTTCATAGAGGACACCAACATTTAATCAAGAAAACGATTGAATTAGCTAAAAGAGATAATGTCTTGCCTTATGCGATAACGTTTGATCCAGATCCTGATGTTTTACTTGGAAACAATACTTTAAGGCTTACTTCATTAGACAAAAAAATAGCCTTATTTGAAGAATTTGGACTTAAAGGTGTAATTATTATTCCCTTTGATGAAAAAGTCATGAGAATGGATTTAAATTGCTTCAAGAGCGAAATCTTTGATAAGCTAAATGTTAAAACGTTAGTATGTGGTTTTGATTTTACCTATGGTTATAAAGGAAAAGGGAATGTATCCACTTTAAAGAAACAAGGAATTAATGTTGAAGTACTTGATGAATATACATACTATGGCAAGAAAATATCTAGTACAAGAATTAGAAATGAGATATTAAAGGGAAATATTACTTTCGCAAGCAAAATGTTGGGCTATGAATATAACAAATAAATTATTTTTAGAAAGAACAAGAGAATATTTTAACAAGGATAGCGATTTGTATCTACAGTTATTAAATCAAAAAGCTACTTCGGGTTTTTTTATTAACGAGAAAAAAGCTCAAAAAGAAGAAGTTTTTAATTTAATTGATTTTGAATATTCTTCTTGCAAGTTTAATCCATATGCTTACTATCATAATGATGAAAATATAGGAAAAACTAAAGCCTATGAACTAGGACTAATTTATCCTCAAGATGTTGAATCTAGTTTACCTGCATCTTTTGTTAATCCAAGGGGAGTAAAACTTGCGATTGATTTATGTGCTGCACCAGGTGGTAAAAGCATTGATGTCCTTAATAAATTAGATGATGATTGTCTTTTGATTAGCAATGATGTTTCATACAAACGTGCTTCTATTTTAGCTAGCAATCTAGAAAGATTAGGCCTTACCAACACAATGGTAACTTCGATTCAACCGGAGTTATTTGTTAAAAAATTTGAGAATTGTTTTGATTTGGTTGTGTTGGATGCACCTTGCTCGGGAGAAGGCATGATTAGAAAATATCCCGAAATATTAGATACTTATTCTCTTTCTAATATTAAAAACATTGCTTGTACACAAGCTGATTTATTAGAAACTGCTTATAGTCTTCTTAAAGGAAAAGGCCAGCTTTTGTATTCAACTTGTACATATGCATTTGAGGAAGATGAAAATCAAATTATTAATTTCTTGTCAAAACATCAAGATATGAAGATTGTCCCTATTGACATAGAAAATAATTATTCTAAATTAAAGGGCACAATTAAATTGTCACCATTAAATGATTGTGAGGGACAATTTATGTGTTTAATGATAAAAGAAGGGGATAGTGCTTCTAGATTTAAATATAAAAAAACAGTAAAAAATAATATTGTTGAAAGGTTTGTTAAAGATAATCTAGCTATTGAAAACTATTTTCTTTATTCTAAACAAGAAAAGTATTATCTTTCTTTTGTTGAAGTTCCCAGTATCGAAAATCAATTATTGAATTATGGAATATATTTAGGAGAACTAAAAAAAGATCGTTTTGAACCAAGTCATAGTCTATATCGTTCTAATCAATTAATAGGTAAATTTAAACATGTAGTTGATATAGATGATAATCAATATAATGATTTTGTATTAGGAAAAGAATTAAAAGTTAATGTTTCTGATAACTATTATCTAGTAACTTATCACAGTCACTCTTTAGGATATGGAAAATGTGCTAAGGGCGTTCTTAAAAATAAGTATCCTAAAGGACTTAGAAGGATGGTATAATTTATTCATGTTAAATAAGAATGAATATGGAAATATTAATGTATCAAAGAATGCATTAAATGATATTGCTAATATTGCTTGCGGTAAAGTAAAAGATGTTTATCCTTTAAAGAAAGATGGCGAGATTGCTAATTGTTCTTATAAGGATGATGAAATTAAAGTAGTACTTACTATTAAAGTCAAGCAGGGTGCTGATATCGCTAAAATAAGTAATAAACTTCAATCTAAAGTTCATGAAGCTATAGCTGAAATGACGGGCCTTGATTGTAAGTCAATTGATATCAATATCGAAGGATTTGTATTATCGAAGTAAAGCGCTGATGCGCTTTTTCTTTTGGTCAAATAAAAACCTCTAGGTTAGCCTAGAGGTTTTGTTTTAGTTAACTACTTGTAAGTCTCTACTTTGCGTTTGTCCATCAGTTGATGTAGCGGTAACTTTAACAACATCGCCATAAGCACCAGTATAAACTGTAACTGAATTTCCGTTTATTGAATAATATTGAGAATCAATTTCTTCACCTGTAGCAGAATTTGTGATTGCCCAGCTAACATCTTTATTAGCACTAACTGTAAATCCACCAGAAGTATTATTGGCTGTTAATGCTAATGCTTGAGAAGTGGAAGTGATGGTGAATGACAGTTTCTTTAATTCACTTTGTTTCTTTCTAGTTGTTTCGATTCCTAAATGATCATAACTTAAACCATTTGAATCAACAATTGTTACTGAATTGCTATCACCAGATTGAGCTTTGGTTGTTATATTATCTCTTTGAACACCAATTGAAACTAGATAGTTAATGATTTCATCAACATCGGTTGTGTTTGGAATAATAACCGAAACATCTTTATCTTCTACCGTTGCATCAACGCATCTTTGAGTGGATGAGACATTTAGTTTTTCATATCCATAATATGCACAAGCAGTAATTTTATCTCCTGCTGATGCTTCAACTTCATATGAGCCACTATTTGTTTCTGATGACACAGTATTTACAACGCTTCCGTTTACTTTGATTTCAGCTTTATATCTAATTGGACCATATACCCAAGAGTAATCAAATAATCTTTTTCCTGTAGCACTAATGATTGTTGAACCATCGCTTCTTGTAAGAGAAATATCCATTGTATCATCAGCTACTGTTAGAGCGCTCTCATCTGGATATGTAGGCCAAGTGATAGAAAGTGTTCCATCATTATAAGAAACGGTAGGATCAGAAGACATTGATTCAACTTTAGATTCTTCAGGATTAACTAGGCTTGCATACTCTTTCTTGATATAACCTGTTGTTACATATTGACTGTCCATGTCAGTAATTGGAGCAGCGTATGGATAAGTAGCTAAGATATGTGTTAGTGATACTACACCACTAGGCTTCTCAAGTGTAGTAGGGGTTCCATATTCACTAACTGTTAAATCAAGAATAGCGTTTGTTGTCTTGCCTTGAATATTTGATAAATAATCGGACAACGTAATATAGGACTGTTTATCTTTTTGGGCTTTTTCATAGCCAATCCAAGTACATACAGTGTAATTAGTGGTAGAGCCAACCATCCAGGCATCCTTAATAGAACCGTTTGGAATTCCATAAGCTGTACCAGAATCACCCCAGTCGGTAGTTCCTGTCTTTGCGTATACTGGATAATCATCGATTAGTATTTGCATTAAGTTTGCATAACCACCAGAAACATTTGATTGAAGTAAAGTATCAACCATATATGCGGCTTCACTAGAAACAGTTTGTGTTGTTGTATAGCTTGGTGTAATAGGCGTCTTGCCATCTAAGAATTCAATTCTTGAAATAGTATGTGGCGTTACATATTGACCTAAGTTAAGTAGCGCTCCTTGAGCAGCAGCTAATTCAAGGCAAGAAACTGTAATCTTATTTCCACCAATACCACATTGAACATCAAAGTCTTCAAGTGTCATTTCAATACCCATTGAATTTAAATAATCAACCACATATTGAGAACCTTTCGCATCAATTACAGCCTGCAAGGTTTGAATAGCAGGGGTATTTAGGGAATTACCTAGGGCATCAGCTAAAGTAACTTGGCCTTGATATGTGCCGTTTGCATTAGCAACAACAATCGAAGTGCCAGAATAGGTTATCGGTTTATCAACCAGTACGTGACTTGTACTCCATCCTAGATTTTCAAAAGCTAATACATAATCCAGAATTGGCTTTATTGCTGAACCAGGCTGTTTCTTTTGCTCAGTAGCGTGATTTAAAAGAAGGCTGCCACCATTTGCATAGTTTCTTCCACCTAATACACCTACAATTGCGCCGGTTTGGTTATTTACCGCAATAGAAGCTAATTCAAATTCATCATCAGGGAATTCAATGCCATCATATTTTTCTTCTTGAATAGCGTCCATTGTTGACTGAATTTCCTTATTCATATAAGTATAGATACGCATTCCTGTTGTATATGGATCTTTTCCAGTAAGTGTATATACTTCCGAAATAACTTGGTCAATATATGCTTGATAAGAAGAAGCACTGCTACTTGATCCACTATCATTTTTGGTGTAATCAACAAGCAAGTCTTCTACCTTAATTGATTTAGCTAGTTGATATTCATCTTCAGTAATATATCCATGATATTTCATTAGATATAAAACCTCATTTCTTCTTTCTGTTGCTAGTTCTAGATTATTGAATGGGTTATAAGCATTAGGGGCATTGATAACTCCAGCAAGTAGAGCTGACTCGGCTAAGTTAAGCTCAGTTACGTTCTTGCCAAAGTAATATTCGCTAGCTTTTTGGATACCTCTTATATTTCTATTTCCACCAAAGTTTAATTTATTTAAATATAGTTCTAGAATAGTCTTCTTATTAACTTCATCGCTCTTTTCAAGTTCCATCGCTAAAGCAATTTCTTGAACTTTTCTTGTGATACCGCTTAAGCCACTTCTACTAGCAGAAGTTCCTTCTTCATCATTTGAGAAATAGGTGTTCTTAATAAGCTGCATGGTGAAAGTAGAACCACCTTGTGAGAATGACATTGTCTTTAAGTTAGATAAGAATGCCTTAGCAAAACGAGGAACATCGAAACCATTATGTTCAAAATATCTACTATCTTCTGTTGCGACAAAGGCGTCAATTAAGACATTAGGCAAATCATCATAAGTGACATTTTCTCTAATAGTTGTGCCAAGTTCTGCAATCAAATCACCATCTTGATCATAAACTTGCGAAGATTCGCTATTGGTAAAATCGGTAATGTCAAGTGTAGGCTTGTTTTTCAACATGCCTACAATCATGATTAAGCCAATTGCTATACAAATTAGTCCAACACAAGCAATACTAGATACAATGATTGCCCACAAATTAACTTTATTAATCTTGCGTTTTACTTTTTTTGGTTTTGTCGTACTTGTTTCTTGAACAATAGGTTTTAATTTAGTTTTAGTTTGTTTTTTCATAATTATCTCGTTTCATATACTTTATCTACTACCTTTAGGTAGTCACAAGGCCTTTGTAGCTTAAATTCTATCAAATGGCCATTCTCCTTGATCCACTTGTAAGGCAATGACTTTCTAAGTCCCATGTTGTAATATTCAATAAACTTATGAGCGTCTATTAAATAATCTAAATTATAAGAAGTCATGCGAATAATGATAAAGGCTATTGCACCATGTCGGTATACATTATTTAAATGTTCGATTTGATGTGGATGAATCGAGGCAAAAGGAAATGAGGTTTTTGAGCTACATTCTTTTGCTTCAAAATCAATATATTTGCCTTTATAGATACCATTGTAGTCAGTAGTACTAGGAAGTTTGAAATAAGCTTCAGTTATTTTTGCTTTAGATCTAATAGGATAGTCTACTTTTACAATTGTAATAGGTGTAGGCTTTTTATGAATAATGGCAATATCATTCAATAAATAATCGCTATTGGTTGTATTTATATCATCTTCTAAAGACATGCCTCTATTTGAAGCGCTGTCGAATTTTTTAATTTGAGAATTTACTTTTTTACCATTTGGATACTTCATAAAAACTACGAAAGTATTATACAATAATATGCAATAATATTGAACAAAAGGTCATTTGTGATATTATAAAAGTGGAGATTTTACTATGGAGAAATTGAATTTAACGCCAGAAGAAATTTTAAATAAGGAATTTAAACCTGACTTTAAGGGATACTCTGCTAGTGAAGTAGATGCTTTTTTGGATTTAGTTTTAGAGGACTATCAAATTGCGGAAGACAATATTCAAGAACTTCTTGATTTAATTGCTTCTCTTCAAGAAGAAATCAAACAACTTAATTCTAAGAATGTTGAACTAGAGGGCAAACAAAAAGCCTTCGATTTATCAAATACTACTTCTTATAGTTCGGTGGATATCTTAAAGAGAATTTCGCGTTTAGAAGAAGAAGTTTACAGCAAATAACATTAGGCAATCGCTGCTAAGGTAGAGGAAAGTCCATGCTCGCACAATCTGCGATGATTGTAGTGTTTATGCTAAGCCAATAAATAAGCTTAGGTAGTATTTATGCTAACGGCTGGTATTTTTCCTAAGGGAAACTATGGAAAAAACCTATAAAAGTGTCAAAGAGACGAACTTGATAGAAATATTAAGAGTGGAACGTGATAAACCCCATAAGCGAGAAACCCAAATTTGGTAGGGGAACTTACAAAGGCAAAATGAAGCTGATGTAGGCTAGTAATAGAGATAAATGATTGCTTAATACAGAACATGGCTTATTTATGTTGTTTGTGTAATAAAAAGACTGTATAGTCTTTTTTTAATTGATGTTATAATTTTTTTATGAATTTACCAAATAAATTAACACTTATTAGAATTATTTTAGTGCCAATTATGGTGCTGGTTTGGCTATTTCCATATCATTTATGTGGTATTAGCCTACCAATATTTAATGTAGGAGCTGTATCTCTTCCTTTATTAAATATTATTGTTTTAGCTATTTTTGCGATAGCAAGTTTCACTGATTTTTTAGATGGACATTTAGCTCGCAAATATAATTTGATTACTACTTTTGGAAAGTTTGCCGATCCAATTGCTGATAAGCTTCTTGTTAACTGTACAATGATTATCTTATGTTATAAAGGAAACATACC
Organism: Paratractidigestivibacter sp.; assembly: GCA_963607765.1. GTDB lineage: Bacteria > Bacillota_I > Bacilli_A > Erysipelotrichales > Erysipelotrichaceae > Colivicinus. The sequence continues at coordinate 17,890 of CAVDDT010000011.1, forward strand.
CGTTGTACCAGTTATCATCATGCTTTCAAGAGATACAATTGTTGATGGATGTAGAATGATTGCTAGCCAAAATGGCGTTGTAGTCGCAGCTGGCATGCTTGGCAAACTAAAGACTGTTCTGCAAATGTTTGCGATAATTATTGCATTACTTAACAATATTCCATTTGAATTTCTTGGAATTCCTGCCAAAGACATTTTGATTTGGTTTAGTGCTTTTGTTTCTGCTTTGAGTGGATATTCTTATTTTTCTCAATTAAAGCAATTTATTTTTAAATCTATGTAGGAATTTTGACTTTTAACAGTAATAATTAATTAGAAGGGAAAATTTATGGCAAAAGAAAAAGAAAATATTGAAATAAGTAATGATAAAAAGGATCAATTACTTAATGAAGCATTAAAACAAATTGAAAAGCAATATGGAAAAGGTTCAATTATGAAACTTGGCGATCGTTCAAATGTTGATATCGATGCTATTTCCACAGGCTCTTTAGCGATTGATAATTGCCTTGGCGTAGGAGGTTTTCCAAGAGGAAGAATTATTGAAATATATGGTCCTGAATCAAGTGGCAAAACAACTCTTGCTTTGCAAGCTATTGCTGAATGCCAAAAAGGTGGCGGCAAGGCTGCGTTTATTGATGCTGAACATGCGATTGATCCTAGATATGCAAAGAATTTAGGCGTTGATATTGATGAACTTATTTTGTCTCAACCAGATTCTGGTGAACAAGCTCTTGAAATAGCTGAAGTCTTAATTAAATCTGGTGCAATTGATTTAATTGTTGTAGACTCTGTTGCAGCTTTAGTTCCTCAAGCAGAATTAGATGGTGAAATGGGTGATTCTTCAATTGGTTTACATGCTCGTTTAATGTCTAAGGCAATGCGCAAGTTAGCTGGAGCAATGAATGCTAATAACTGTACAACTATCTTTATTAACCAATTAAGAGAAAAAGTTGGTGTAATGTTTGGCAATCCAGAAACTACTACCGGTGGTAGAGCTCTTAAATTCTATGCTTCTATTAGAATTGAAGTAAGAAAGTCTGAAGCTATTAAAAATGGTAGTGAAGTAATTGGGAATAAAGTTAATGTAAAGGTTTCTAAAAATAAGGTTGCTCCTCCATTTAAATCATGCCAAGTTGAAATTTATTATGGCGAAGGAATTTCTCATTTATCCGAAGTTATTTCGCTTGGAACTGAACTTGGTATCATTGAGAAAGCTGGTTCTTGGTTCTCTTACAATGGTGATAAGATTGGCCAGGGCAGCGAATCAGTTAGAGCGTTTTTAACTCAAAATCCTGATATTGATAAAGAAATTACAGAAAAAATTAAAGAGGCTTTATTTAATAAGAAAGACTAACAAAGGTGCGAAAAGCACCTTTTCACTTATTTAGCAAACCCTTTATAGCTTTATTTAAACTATTTTGATATAATCATTTAGCGTTTAAGGAGAAAAATTATGGCTGATTATAAAAAAATTGAAGACGGTAAAGTCGAATTAACTAGTGAAGTTAATGGTGAAAAGTGGAAGGAAGCTTTAAAGAAAGCTTTTGATAAACTTTCTAAGAAACTTGAAATTAAGGGCTTTAGAAAAGGACAAGTTCCTGCTTCTTTAGCTAAGAAGTATATTACTGATGAAGCTACTTGGTATGAAGCTGCTAATGAACTTAGCAACGATGCTTTTAAGGAAGCTTTAGAAGAACATAATGTTGAATTGATTGATCAAGCTAGTATGGATTTAAAAGAAATCAATGCTGAAGGTGTTAAGATGGTATTCGCATGTCCTGTTAAGCCTGATGTTAAGCTTGGTGATTATAAATCATTAAAGTATGAAGTAGAAAAAGTTGAAGTTAGTGATGAAGATGTACAAAACAGCATTAATTCTACTTTAGAAAAGAAAGCTGACTTAGAACTAAAAGAAGATGGTTCTGTTGAAGATGGTGATATCACTGTTATCGACTTTGAAGGATTTAAAGATGGTGTTGCTTTCGATGGCGGCAAGGCTGAAAACTATGAGTTAACTATTGGTTCTCATTCTTTCATTCCTGGCTTTGAAGAAGCTATGATTGGTATGAAGGCTGAAGAAACAAAAGATATCAATGTTACTTTCCCTGAGGATTATCACGTTGAAGATTTAAAGGGTGCTCCAGTAGTGTTTAAGGTTACTGTTCATGAAATCAAGAAGAAAGTATTACCTGAATTAAATGATGAATTTGTTTCTGAATTAAAGATTGATGGCGTTAACACCGTTGATGAATATAAAGAATATGTTAAAAAAGATTTAATAGATTCACGTACTAAGGCTGCTGAAAACAAGGCTGAACAAGATATCGTTAAGAAGTTTGCTGATTGTTGCGAAGTTAATATTCCTGAATCTATGATTGATAGAGAAGCTGAACAATTAATGAACGAGCAAGCTCAAAGATTAGCTTATCAAGGAATTTCTTTCGATCAATATCTAAAGATGCTTAATATGAGCAAGGAAGATGTTAAGAAGGAATTTGTGCCAACTGCCAAGGAACGTGTTAAGACTACACTTTGTTTAGAAGAACTTGCTAAGGCTGAAAAAGTTGATCCAAGTGAAGATGATATAAACAAGTATTACGAAGACATGTCAAAAGCGTATGGCATGGAGGTTGATGAAGTTAAGAAATATGTTCCAGTTGATACTGTGACAAATGATGTTAAGCTTCAAAAAGCCCTAGATTCTTTAAAGAATAATAAGTAATAAAAGACGCTAAGCGTCTTTTATATTAGGAGGTATTTTATGGCAAGTAATTATGAATTCCCTTTAATTTGTACAAGGGGAGCTATTCTATTTCCTTATCAAGATTTAGCTGTTGAAGTAGGTAGAGAACAAAGTATTAAGGCTGTAAACTATACTTTGAATAACTCTTTAAATATTGTTTTAGTATCTCAAAAGGATTTAACTGTAGATGATCCTAAAGAAGATGATTTATTTGAATATGCTACTTTATGTCGTATTAAATCAAGTCGTGAAAGAGATGACCATTTGAAAGTTGTTTTTGTTGGCTTGCAAAGATGCAAAATCATTAAGCATTTTATGCTAGATGATGTTAAGCATGTTTCTGTAGAACTTTTAAATGATACTTATGACAAAGAAATTGAAATTGAAGTTCTATGTAAAAAAGCTTTGAATGAATTTAATTCATTAGCTTCTAGATATGGAAGGCCTGGTTTTCCTTTAAATGGATATAGTAATTTAGATAGTAAACTAGCAAGCTCATTAGTTGATACTTTTGCGCAAGTTTATGTTCAGGGAATCAATGAAAAAATTAAGTATTTAGAAGAACTTAGTGTTTATAAAAGACTTGAGATGATGCTTGAGTATATCTCTGTTGAGAAAGAAAAAGAAGAAATCGAAAGAGAAATTGATATGAAGGTTAAAGAACATATTGATTCTTCTCAAAAAGACTATTATTTAAGAGAAAAGTTAAAGACTATTAAAGATGAACTTGGTGATTCTCCAAATAGTGGTATTGATGATTTAAAGAAACAACTTGAGGAAAATCCTTATCCTGAAAGCGTTAAACAAAAAGCCAGGGAAGAATTCAAACATTTTGAAATGCTTACACCTAGTTCTGGTGAATCTGGCGTTATAAGGTCTTATCTTGAGTGGCTTTTGAATGTACCTTGGTGGCAAAAATCAGAAGATAATAATGATTTGGATAAAGTATCTAAAATTTTAGATGAGGATCATTATGGTCTTGAAAAAGTAAAAGAAAGAATATTGGAGTATTTAGCTGTTAAGCAAATGACTAATTCTCTAAAATCACCAATCATTTGTCTTGTTGGTCCTCCAGGTGTTGGCAAAACATCTTTAGCTAAGTCTGTTGCTAGAGCACTTGACAGAAAATTTGTTAAAGTGTCTTTAGGCGGCGTTAAAGATGAGGCGGAAATTAGAGGACATAGAAGAACTTATTTAGGCTCTATGCCTGGTAGAATCATTCAAGGAATGAAAAAAGCTGGCACAACTAATCCGGTTTTCTTGATTGATGAAATTGATAAAATGGGTGCTGATTATAAGGGCGATCCAAGCAGTGCAATGCTTGAAGTGTTAGATCCTGAACAAAACAATCAATTCTCAGATCATTATTTAGAAGAGCCTTATGATTTGAGCGATGTTTTGTTTATTGCTACAGCAAACTATATCGAAAATATTCCTGCTCCTTTACTTGATAGGCTTGAAATTATTAATTTAAGCTCTTATACAGAGATTGAAAAGCTTATGATTTGCAAGAATCATTTAATCAAAAAAGAACTTGATTTAAATGGTTTAACAATTAAACAATTTAGTATTGCAGATGATGAGATTTTATATTTAATTAGACACTACACAAGAGAGGCTGGCGTTAGACAACTCGAAAGAATTATTGGCAGTCTTTGTCGTAAGAGTGCTCTAGAAATTCTTAAAAATAAAAAGCGTAGTGTAAAAATTAGCAAAAAGTTAATCAATACATGGCTTGGAAATGAGAAGTTTGAATATGGAAGCAAGGAAAAGAAAAACCAAGTTGGTGTCGTTACTGGTCTTGCGTATACTGCTTTTGGTGGTGATATCTTACAAATTGAAGTTAATTACTTTGAAGGAAAAGGAAAACTTATCATCACTGGCCAATTAGGTGATGTAATGAAAGAATCCGCTGAGATTGCTTTAGACTATGTAAAAGCTAACGCCAAAAAACTTGGCATTGATATTAAGTTCTTTGAGACACATGACATTCATATTCATGTTCCAGAGGGTGCTGTTCCAAAAGATGGCCCTTCTGCTGGTGTAACTTTAACTACAGCTCTTGTTAGTGCCATTACAGGGAAAGAAGTCTTTGCAGATTTAGCTATGACTGGTGAAGTTACTTTAAGAGGAAATGTTCTTCCTATTGGCGGATTAAAAGAAAAATCTTTGGCTGCACATAGATCTGGCATTACTAAGATTTTAATTCCTAAGGGAAATGTTAAGGATTTGGACGAAATTCCTGATTCTGTTAAGGAATCAATCAAGTATGTTCCTGTTGAAAAAGTTGATATGGTTTTAAAAGAGGCTTTAGTTAAGTAATGATTAGTTTTATTTCTTCAGCTGTTAAAAGTGAAAACTATCCTGATACTAATGGAGAAGTAGTTTTTGTTGGGCGCAGTAATGTGGGAAAATCTAGTATTATTAACTCTCTGTATGGTAAAGTTGCTTATGTAGGCAAAAAACCCGGTAAAACACGTCTTTTAAACTTTTTTAATGTTGATGATAAATATACAGTTTGTGATGTTCCAGGATATGGTTATGCAAATCGTAGTGCTAAAGAAATTATTCAGTTCGGTGAAATGATGGATGAGTATTTTGATACGCGTGACAAACTTAAGCTGTGTGTGATGATACTCGATATCAGAAGAACACCAAACCAAGATGATTTAGACATGCATGATTTTCTAAAACATCACAATATTCCTTGTCTTTTGGTTCTGAATAAATGTGACAAATTATCTAATAATCAACGTATAAATCAAATGAAAATGATACTTGAAGTCATGGGCGAAAATGAGGCGATTTGCATTAGCTGTCTTAAAAATGTTAGAATAGGTGATGTGGCTTTAAAAATTAAGTCATTTATAGAGGTAATATGAACGAATTTTTAGATTTATGTAAAAAAATTCCCTTATTATTTGAATCATTACTTGTTGTAATACTTCCAAGTAACAACACAGTCTATGCAGATACTCTTTTAAATGATACTGAAGTTTCTAAAGATCAGGTATTAGCTTCAACAAACTTTTCTGAAAATACTGTTGATGCAATTAGCGCAGATATGCCTGCTGAAGAGAATACTGTAAATGATTCGTTAATAAAAGTGGAAAATACTGAAGCTTATTCATTAACTATCAAAGGTGGCGAGGTTGCTACAGTTAATTATGCTGTTGCAAATGAAAAACTTAATAATGCTATTGATGAATATGAAGAAGAACAAGAACTTTTAAGACAATTAGAGGAAGCAAAATCTCTTGCTAAGAAAAGAGAACTTGCTAAACAATTACAAGAAGAATATAACGTTTCAGTTGAACTTTCTGGTGAAAGTAGTGGAGATGTTTGGTCCATTGCTAATTCATTGGTTGGTACTCCTGGTAACTGTTTCTATATTTGTCAATTATTTATTCAAGCATATACAGGAGAGTGGAGAAGTTTTGGTGATGCTTATCAAGTAAGCGATCCTCAACCTGGAGATCTTATCTATTATGCTGATGGTGGTGTGGGGTATGAACACTGGGCTATTTATTTAGGCGGTGAGTATGCTTTACAAGGAAACTATAATGGTACTACTGTTATTGGAAGTATTTATATTAGCAGTGGTTCTAGTCCAGTTTTCTATAGACTGCCTTAATTGAAAAAGTTTTCATAAAAATTGAAAATATTTTGAAAATAATCTTGACTTGTTATTACATAGTGATAACATAAATGCATATAGGAAGGAGTTATTTATGAATTATTATTGTTATATGAATAAAGACTCCTTTGACTATAAGCTAGCTGCTATTATTATTAGCGTGATTATTATTCGATTACTTAGCTTATGTAATCCGATTTTGCGTTAATAGATAGCTACGTTATTTGATTATAAAGATGGGCTATCGTCCATCTTTTTATTTTATTAGATATAGTCTTCTGACTTGTCTATAGATAAAACGATTATAGGAGGGTTTTATGAAAAAATTATTAGTCGTTTTAGTAAGTTTGTTCATGGTATTTGGACTAACTGCATGTTCATCATCTAGTTCAGATGATTCTTCATCAGATAGCTCAGATTCTAGCGAGACAACTTCTACTAATACCATCAAGATTGGTGGCTCTGGTCCTACAACTGGCGAATATGCTCAATATGGTCTAGCTGTACAATATGGTGCTCAAGTTGCTGTTAATGAAATCAATGAAGCAGCTGGCGATGATGGCCTAAAACTTGAATTAAACTTCTTAGATGATAAGGGTGATGGTGAAGAAGCTTCTAAGGCATATGCTCAATTGGTTGACTGGGGCATGCAAGTAAGTATGCTTTGTACTACAACTGGTTCTTCTTTAGCTGTTGCTGATAGCTACAATGATGCTGGTATCTTTGCTATGACACCAAGTGGTTCTGCTGAAGATATTATTGCCAATAAGGATTATGTTTATAGAATGTGTTTTGCTGATCCTGAACAAGGTACTGCTGCTGCTGATTATATCTATGAACACAATCTTGCTTTAAAGGTTGCTATGTTCTATCAATCAGATAGTGACTATTCTGTAGGTATCCATGATGCTTACTTAGAAGAAGCTGAAAAGTTAGGTCTTGAAACTGTTGTTGATTATGCTTTCACAGCTGATAACGCTACTGATTTCTCTACTGCTGTTGCTCAAGCTCAAAGCGCTGGTGCTGAACTTGTATTCTTACCTTTATATTATGAAAATGATACAAAGATTATCATGGCTTGCCAATCTGCTGGATATACTCCTGTATTCTTCGGTGTTGATGGCTTTGATGGTGCTCTTGAACAAGAAGGTGTAGATACAGCTGTTTTTGAAGGCGTTTATTACTTAACACCATTTGCTTATACTGCAACTGATGATGCTACTGTTTCATTTGTTGAAAAGTTCAAAGCTTTAGCTGGCACTAATCCTAACCAATTCGCTGCTGATGCATATGATGTAGTTTATGCTATTTATGATGCATTACTTGAATCAGGTGCAACTTCTGATATGACAGCTCAAGAAATTGGCGAATTATTACTTTCTGAATTCCAAGGACAATATTCTTACTCAGGTTTAACTGGTTCTAATATGACATGGGATTCAAATGGTGCTGTTATTAAGACTCCTCTTGCTTTCCAAGTTAAAGATGGAACTCTTGTAGCTGCTGAATAATTTAGTTAGTTACTTATAAAGAAGTTGCCATTTGGCAACTTCTTTGCATTTGCTAAAAAAGGAGGGGAATATGACATTTATTTCAAACTTAATTAGCGGTTTAAGACTAGGCTCAATATATGCCATTATAGCTTTGGGGTACACTATGGTATATGGCATAGCCAAAATGCTTAACTTCGCCCATGGTGATGTTATTATGGTTGGCGCCTACGTTGCTTTTATCGCATTATATAGAGCAGGATTACCGCTTATAGTGGCTCTTTTAATTTCAATAGTAGTCTGTACGTTGCTTGGTGTGATTATCGAAAGGCTCGCTTATAAACCATTAAGACAAGCAAGTAGTTTGGCTGTTTTAATTACAGCTATTGGTGTCAGCTATTTACTTCAAAATAGTGCGCTATTAGTTATGGGTTCTGCTGCAAAGATATTTCCTACCATCCTAGACTTTGGATCTATTTCATTGTTTGATGGACAATTAAATATTTCTTATCAAATGTTAATTACTATCGTATCTTGTGTCTTAATTATGATCGCTTTAAATGCTTTTGTACAAAAAACGAAAATAGGCAAGGCAATGCGTGCTTGTTCGGAAGATAAAGAAGCTGCTTCTTTGATGGGTATTAATGTTAATAATATTATTTCATTAACGTTTGCAATAGGTTCAGGCCTTGCTGCTGTAGCATCTATTCTTTTGTGTGCTACATATCCTTCAGTTACGCCAACTTTGGGTTCTATGCCTGGTATTAAAGCATTTACTGCAGCCGTTATTGGCGGAATTGGATCTATTCCAGGAGCGTTGCTTGGCGGATTATTGTTAGGCTTAGTTGAGATTCTTGTTAAGGCATACGGACTATCGGAACTTGCAGATGCCATTTCATTCGGCGTTCTAATTTTAGTATTGTTATTTAAACCTACTGGTTTATTAGGCAAAAAGATAAAGGAGAAAGTATAATGAAAAAAATATTGAAAAAAAATCGTAAAGCTTTCACTTCTTATCTTGTTGTTATTGTTTCTTATGCATTAATTACAGTACTAAATAGTAGTGGCAATTTATCTCAAACAATGAATGCTTTACTTGTACCAACTTGTGCCTATATTGTTGCTGCATTGGCTTTAAATTTGCTTGTAGGATATCTTGGCGATTTATGTTTAGGACAAGCTGGTTTTATGGCTGTTGGCGCATTCACTGGTGTTATTGCGGCTGGCTATTTAACTATGAAAGGCTGTTCTAGCACATTAACTCTAATACTATCGATTGTTATTGGCGGTCTAGTATCTAGTTTATTTGGCTTTATTATAGGTATTCCAGTATTAAAACTAGATGGCGATTATCTTGCAATTGTTACACTTGCATTTTGCCAAATCATCAAAACTTTATTCTTAAATCTATATGCTGGAGCAGATAGTACTGGCTTACATTTTTCGTTTATTTCTGATAATACAAATCTAGGCAGTGATGGTGAATTGTTTGTTAAAGGAGCTCTTGGGGCTAGTGTATCACATAAACTATCAAGCTTTTTATCTGGCGCTATTCTTATTTTGCTTACATTATTTATTATCTATAATTTAATTAATTCAAAGTCAGGAAGAGCTATTCAAGCATGTCGTGATAATAAAATTGCCGCTACATCACTTGGCGTAAATATCACTAAATATAAGTTAATGGCCTTTGTTGTTTCAGCGTTTTTAACTGGCATGGCAGGTGCTTATTATGGCCTAGGTTATTCTAGTTTTAAGGCAACTAAATTTGATTTTAACTTATCAATTTTAATTCTAGTTTATGTTGTACTAGGCGGACTTGGAAACATGACCGGTACTCTTGTTTCAACAACATTGTTAATTGTGCTTCCCGAAGCTTTAAGATCGTTTAACGATTATCGTATGATTATTTATGCAATCGTCTTAATTCTAGTTATGATTTTATCCAATAATAAGAAACTCATGAATTATGTAGAACTCTACAAAAATAGTATCGTGAAATTCTTTAAATCATTATTTAAAAAGAAGGAGGTAGACCATGAGTGATTATGTATTAGAGGCTAATAAGCTAGGCATTGATTTTGGTGGTTTAACTGCTGTAAATAATTTTGATATTAAAATTGGCAAGAATGACATTTATGGTTTAATTGGTCCAAATGGTGCTGGTAAAACTACCGTCTTTAATTTACTTACTAAGGTTTACACTCCAACAAGAGGTACTGTTATCTTGAATGGTAGAGACACTAAGGATATGAGCACAATCGATGTCAATAAGGCTGGTATTGCTAGAACTTTCCAAAATATTAGATTATTTTCTAATATGACAGTTTTAGAGAACGTTTTAATTGGCTTGCATAATAGTATTAGCTATTCAACATTTGAGGGCATATTTAAGCTTCCTCGTTATTTAAAACAAGAAAAAGAGATGGAACAAAAAGCTTTAGATTTATTGAAAATCTTTAACTTGGATGGCTTTGCGGATACACAAGCTTCTTCTTTGCCATATGGTGCTCAAAGAAGATTGGAAATCGCTAGAGCATTAGCTACTAATCCGTGTCTTCTTTTGTTAGACGAACCAGCAGCTGGTATGAATCCAACCGAAACAGAAGAACTTATGAATACTATTCGTTTTATAAGAGATAAGTTTAATATTGCGGTTTTATTGATTGAACATGATATGAAACTTGTTATGGGTGTATGTGAAAAGATTACAGTTTTAAATTTTGGCCAAGTATTAACAACAGGTACTCCTGAAGAAGTTCAAAATAATCCTGAAGTTATTAAGGCTTATTTGGGAGATTGATTATGTTGAAGGTAGAAAACTTACATATTAGCTATGGCTATATTGAAGCTGTAAAAGGAATTGACTTCGAAGTTAATGATGGTGAAATAGTTGCTCTTATTGGTGCTAATGGAGCTGGAAAAACAACTACAATGCACGCTTTGTCTGGACTTTTAAAGCCAAAAGAGGGGACAATTACTTTGAATGGTAAAGATATTTCTAAAGTCCCTGCAAATAAAATTGTTGGCCTAGGCCTTGTTCAAGTGCCAGAAGGAAGACATGTGTTTGCTTCTCAAACAGTTAGAGAAAACTTGGAACTTGGTGCTTATCTTAGAAAAGACAAAGACGGTATAAGCAAAGATCTTGAACATGTATTTGAACTGTTTCCTCGTTTAAAGGAAAGAGAAAATCAATTGGCTGGTACTCTTTCTGGCGGTGAACAACAAATGCTTGCAATGGGTAGAGCTCTTATGTCTAAACCCAAAGTTCTTTTACTAGATGAACCATCAATGGGTTTATCACCGCTTCTTGTTAAGGAAATTTTCTCGATTATTAAAGAAATAAATGCTCAAGGAACTACTGTATTTGTTGTTGAACAAAATGCTAAGATGGCACTTGAGATTGCTAACCGTGCATATGTCATGGAAACTGGTAAAATAGTATTAAGTGGAACAGGCAAGGAACTTATTAGTTCTTCTGCTGTTCAAAAGGCTTACTTAGGAGGTTAATAGATGTACGTTAAAGATTGGATGACTAAAAACCCTGTTGTTTTAAGTCCAAATGATTCAATTACAGATGCTTTTGATGTTATGAAAAAAGGTGATTTCCATAGAGTTCCTATTTGCACAAATGGAAAACTTGTTGGTCTTATCACTGGTTCTACTCTTGCGGATTTTGCTCCTAGTAAGGCAACAACATTATCTGTTTATGAGATTAATTCATTGCTTAATCAAACCAAATGTAAAGACATTATGATTACTGATGTCCATTCTATTGGTCCTAATGCTTTACTTGAAGAAGCTGCTGAAATGATGAATATTTATAATGTTACTTGTCTTCCAGTAGTGGATGATGGAAATATTGTTGGTATCATTACCCAAAAAGTAATATTTGGTGCTTTCATTGATTTGATGGGCTATTATTCAAAAGGCAGCAGAATTGTTGTTGATGTTCCTCAAGATGAGGTTGGCATTTTAAAGAAAATGTCTACAGTTCTTGCTGAAAGTAATATCAATATAACTCATTTTATTGTTACTAGATATAATGGCATTCAGCTTGTAGTAAAGACAAGCGATCCTGATGATTTGAAGGTTACTTCAATTCTTCAATCTCATGGTTTTAAGGTTTCGGATCATCGAACAAACAATAATTGATTAAATAGCTATAATTGTTTATAATTTTTAAGACAAAGAAAAGAAGGAAGTAGCTTGTTTGAGGCATTAGAGATATCCTGAATGGTGAAAAGGATACGCGAAACTGGTGAAAAGTAGTCTTGGAGTTTGCTGTTTGAATAAGTAGGATGGCACGTCACTCGCGTTAAGAGCTAAGTTAGAAATTAAGGTGGTACCGCGATTTTTTCGCCCTTGTATCACCTTTTTTATTTGAAAGGAAGAAATATGTTAGAGACAAAATACGATCCAAAAAAAGTTGAAGAAGGCAAGTATGAAAAGTGGCTTGAAAAGGGATACTTTACTTCTGGTGATTTAAGCAAGAAACCATATTGTATAGTTATTCCTCCACCTAATGTAACTGGTAAATTACATATTGGCCATACTTTTGATAATGCTTTACAAGATATGATTATTCTTTATAAGAGAATGAGAGGCTATGATTGCTTATGGCTTCCTGGAATGGACCATGCAGGTATTGCAACACAGGCTAAAGTTGATGCTCGTTTAAAGGAACAAGGAATATCTAGATATGATTTAGGCAGAGAAGGTTTCCTTGAAAAAGCATGGGCGTGGAAAGAAGAATATGCTTCTATTATTAGAAAACAATGGGCTAAGACTGGATTATCTGTTGACTATTCTAAGGAAAGATTTACATTAGATGAAGGATTATCTAAGGCTGTTATTAAGGTCTTTGTTGACTATTATAAAGAAGGACTAATCTATCAAGGTAAAAGGGTTATTAACTGGGACCCTGAGGCTAAGACTGCTTTAAGTAATATTGAAGTTATTCACAAAGATGTAAAAGGTAAGATGTATTACTTTAGATATCATCTTGTAGATAGCGATGAAACTTTTGATGTTGCTACAACACGTCCTGAGACTATGTTTGGCGATGTTTGCGTTGTTGTTAACCCTAAAGATGAAAGCTTAAATCATTTAATAGGCAAGAAATGTATAAATCCAGCTAATGGGGACATCCTTCCTATTATTGGCGACGAATATATTGAAATTGGTTTTGGTACTGGTGCAATGAAATGTACTCCTGCTCATGACCCAAATGACTATCAAATTGCTTTAAGACATAATCTAGAAATGCCTGTTTGTATGAATGAAGATGCAACAATGAATGAACTTGCAGGTGAATTTAATGGCTTAGATAGATATGAATGTAGAGATAAAGTTGTTGAAAAAATTAGACAACAAGGTCAACTTGTTAAGATTGAAGAAATTGAACATTCTGTAGGTTTCTCTGAGAGAACTGATACTATGGTTGAACCATATTTATCTAAACAATGGTTTGTTAAGATGAAACCTTTAGCTGATGAAGTTTTAAAAAATCAAGAGAATCCTGATACCAAGATTAATTTCTATCCTAAGCGTTTTGAAAAAACTTTTACTTCTTGGCTAGATGGTATTGAAGATTGGTGTATTTCAAGACAATTATGGTGGGGACATAGGATTCCTGTTTACTATCATAAGGAAACTGGCGAAATTTATTGTGAATATGATCCACCTAAGGATATTGAAAACTACGTTCAGGACGAAGATGTATTGGATACTTGGTTTTCAAGTGCTTTATGGCCTTTCTCAACACTAGGATGGCCTGAAAAGACTGATTTGTTAGAAAGATACTTCCCAACTGATTGTCTTGTTACTGGATATGATATTATCTTCTTCTGGGTAGCTAGAATGGCTGTTAGTGCTAGATATTTTATGCATGATGTTCCATTTAAGGATTGTTTAATTCATGGCCTTGTTAGAGATGAAAAGGGTAGAAAGATGTCTAAATCATTAGGCAATGGTGTTGACCCTCTTGATGTTATTGAAAAGTATGGCTATGATTCATTGAGATTATTCTTAACATGTAACTCAACTCCAGGCTACGATATAAATTTCTCTACTGAAAAGATTGAGGCCGCATGGAATTTCATTAATAAATTATGGAACGCGACAAGATTTGTTCTTATGAACGAAGATGAAAACTACAAATATCACGAACCTGTTTTGGCTCAAGACAGTGATCATTGGATTATCTATAAGTTAAACAATATCATTGATAAGACCACAATGAATATTGATCGCTATGAGATGGGCATTGCAGGAAATGAGCTTATGAGCTTTATTTGGGATGATTTCTGTGCATCTTATATCGAATTTAGTAAAGCAGCTTTAACAGGAGATGATATAGAGCTTAAACATAAGACATTGGATACATTGGTTTATGTATTAGACTCTATTATTAGACTTCTTCATCCATTTGTACCATTTGTTACTGAGGAACTATACCAAGCAATTCATGGTGAAGATGTTTCAATTTGTACTGCAACATGGCCAAGCAAATTAGATTGTGATGAGACAAAGGCTAAAAATATTGAAGTACTTCTTGAAATCATTAAGGCTAGTAGAGAACTTCGTACAGAGAATAATGTTAAGCCAAGCAAGGAACTTGAAATTGTCATTGATGGATATATTCCAAGTGATAGCGATAAATCAATTCTATCTAAGATGACTAAATTAACAGTTGTTGAATCTATTAATGAAGAAACCATTGTTAGACCTATTTCTAAGGGCAAAGTTTCTTTCAAAATGTCTGAGGTAGTTAATAAACATGAAGAACTTGAGAAACTTGAAAAGGAATTAAAACGTTTAGAAGGGGAAATTAAGCGAGGAGAAAATATTTTAAGTAATCAAAGCTTCTTGGCTAAAGCTCCAGAAGCTAAGGTTAATGAAGAAAAAGATAAACTAGCTAAGTATAAAGATTCATATAATACCTTGCTTGCAAAGAAAGAGGAATTAAATAAATAATGAAGAAGTTTTTAGAAGAATTTAAAGAGTTTGCGATGAAGGGCAATGTCCTTGATATGGCAATAGGTGTTGTTGTTGGTAGTGCGTTTACAAGTATTGTTAATTCATTGGTAAATGATATCTTTATGCCCCTTGTTGCAGCTTTAACAGGTGAGGTGCAATTTACTGAATTAAAGATTGTCTTAAGAGGACTTGATTCAAATGCAGTAACTATCAACTATGGATCTTTTATTCAAAATGTTGTTAATTTCTTAATTGTTGCTTTCTGTTTATTCTTGGTGGTTAAGTCAATCAACAAATTTAAAGCTGCCATCGAACCTAAGCAAGAGGAAAAACAACCAGAGGAGCCAAAACAAAGCGATGAGCTTATTGCCTTAAATAAGATTGTAGAGCTTCTTGAAGAAAAGAATAAATAATGTTGAAAAAGACATTATTTAAGTCTTATAATACTTGAGTACAAAGATTAAGACATGATTATATTATTGATGTTTTAGAGAGATTGTGGATGGTGCAAACAATTACTAGATAATATAGTTACTACTTATGAGTTCTGTAATAACAGACGTGTTCTCGCGTTAAGAGATAGAGCAATAAAATAAGGTGGTACCGCGATTTTCGCCCTTGTATCACCTTTTTATTTTTGGAGGAATTATGGTTAATATTAAAGAAGATGAAAAGCTAAATACTTTAAATCACTCGTGTGCACATTTACTTGCGCAAGCTGTTTCTCACTTGTATCCTAATGCTAAATTTTGGGTTGGACCAGTTATCGAGGAAGGATTCTATTATGATATCGATTTAGGTGATGAAGTTATTAAGACTGAAGATCTTGAAAAGATTGAAAAGGAAATGAAGAAGATTGCTAAGGATGGTAAGAGAATTGTAAGACATGAAATTTCTAAAGAAGAAGCTTTAGAGATGTTTAAGAATGATCCTTATAAGATTGACTTAATTAATAGAATGGATCCAAAGGATACCGTTATTTCTTGTTACAGTCAAGGTGATTTTACTGATTTATGTAGAGGACCTCATGTTGAAAGTGTTAAGCTTTTAAAGCATTTTAAATTGATTAAGCATTCTGGTGCTTATTGGAAAAATGATGCAAAAAATAAGATGCTTCAAAGAATTTATGGAGTTTGTTTTGAAAACGAAGAAGACTTACAAGCTTATTTGAAAGAACTTGAAGAAGCTAAGGAAAGAGATCATCGTAAGATTGGTAAGGACTTAGAAATCTTTATGACTTCTCCTCTTGTTGGTGCAGGCATGCCTTTGTGGTTACCTAATGGTTCAATTGTTAGAAAGCAACTTGAAAACTATATCTATAAGAAGGAACAAGCTTTAGGTTATCAACATGTTTATACACCATGTGTTGGTACTAAACAACTATATGTAACAAGTGGACACTGGGATCACTATCAAAAGAATATGTTCCCAGTTATGAAAGTGGATGATGAAGAATTTGTTTTGCGTCCAATGAACTGTCCTCATCATATGCTTATCTACAAGAACAAACTTCATTCATATAGAGATTTACCAGTTAGAATTGGTGAATTCGCTACTGATTTTAGATATGAGGCGTCTGGTGCTGTAAAGGGACTTGAGAGAGTTAGATGCATGTGTCAAAATGATGCTCACTTATTTGTAAGACCTGATCAAATTGGCGAAGAATTTAAGAGAGTTGTTGCCTTAATTCTTGATGTCTATAAGGACTTTGGCATCAAAGATTATAAATTTAGATTATCTTTAAGAGATAAAGATGATAAGGAAAAATACTTTGATGATGACGAAATGTGGGACAATGCTGAAAATAAGTTAAGAGAAGTATTAAATGAATTGGGTGTTGAATACTTTGAGGCTAAGGGCGAGGCTGCTTTCTATGGTCCTAAGCTAGATGTTGAAGTTAAGCCTGCAGTAGGACCTGAAGTTACTTTATCAACTTGCCAACTAGACTTCCTACTACCTAGAAGATTTGAACTTAATTATGTTGATAGTAATGGTGAGAAACAAGTTCCTGTTGTTATCCATAGAGCAATTTTTGGCACATTTGATAGATTTACTGCTTTCATTATCGAAGAAACAAAAGGTGCTTTCCCATTATGGCTAGCTCCAAGTCAAATTGTTATCGTTCCTGTTAATAGTGAAATTCATGCTGATTATGCTTATAAAGTAAAAGAAGAATTTGCTAAGGCCGGTTTTAGAGTTGAGGTTGATGATCGTAATGAAAAACTTGGTTATCGCATTAGAGAAGCTCAACTTAAGAAGATTCCTGTTCAAATCGTTGTCGGTGATGGAGAAATGAATGATAATGCCGTAAACATTAGAAGATATGGTGTACAAGGCAATACTTCTCTTTCTTTAGAGG
The DNA here is from genome assembly GCA_963607765.1 of Paratractidigestivibacter sp. Taxonomy (GTDB): domain Bacteria; phylum Bacillota_I; class Bacilli_A; order Erysipelotrichales; family Erysipelotrichaceae; genus Colivicinus. Next base: position 35,100 of record CAVDDT010000011.1, read on the forward strand.
ATGCAGTTAAATCTTTAAAAGATGAAGTAAATAAGATTTTATGTTAAAGAAAATCTCTATCTTACTTTTAACTTTATTACTTGTTGGATGTAAGCCTACTCAAACTACCCATACTAGTTCTAATAGTTATAGCATTTTATCTTATACGGGTGTTGCGAGTCTTTCTCTTATTTGCTTAACGCCTGAAGATAATGAAATTACTATCACTGATAATTATGATGATATTTCAAATGCTTTTGATGACAAAAGCTATGATGTTATTATCGCTCCTATTAATACTGGCGTTTCAAAGTGTTTAGATAATAATAACTATAAACTTCTTTCAATTGTTGCCTATGGAAATTATTATCTAGTCTCAAGTGATAGTGCTTTAGCTAGGGGGGGTATTGCGGTATACAATCAAGCTGTTGCTGAACCGATATTAAATTCTCTTAGTTCTGATTTAGATAATTATGATTTTCAATACTATGATAGCGTTGATGAAATCTATAATTTGCTATCCAATGGCGAAGTTGATGGTGCTTTGGTTAATGAGCTCATTTATAACGATTTTGTGGATTATAGAGGCTTGAAATTAAACAAAGTATTGGATATTCAAGATTTATACCAAACTGATAATGGCTATAGTTCTTATCCTATTTATGGCATGTTTATTTTAAGCAGCATTGCCAACAATGATCAAGATGCACTTAGCGAGTTTGCCAAGACTATTAAAAATAGCATTACTCAATACAAAAATGATAAGAATACTTTCAAGAATGTATTAGATAATTATGATTTAGAAAAGATAGGATTTGATAATGCTGAACTAGTAAGTGAATCATATAACTATTGTGGTATTGACTTTGTTTATGCAATAAGTGATTATGATAGTTTAGAGGCTTATTTAAAGCTATTTGATATTGAATTAAATGAAAAGATAGTAATTAGATAACATTATAATTTATTAGACTTTAAACGTATTTCTTTTATGTAGACGTTTAACTAAAAAAGCGCTTAGTTTCCTAAGCGCTAATTTTTATTTATGTACTTCATTATTAAGGAAGTTAATTACTTCATCAATAGACATTTCTTTAACTTCTTGTTCATCACGTTTTTTAAGCTCGACAATTCCTTCACTGGCTTTTTTGCCAACAGTGATGCGATATGGAATACCAATTAATTCTGAATCATTGAATTTAATGCCAGGTCTTTCATTTCGATCATCAAGCATACATTCAACACCTAATGAATTCAATTTATCATATAAGTCATTAGCAATCTTGCATTGAGTTTCATCTTTGCTAACCATGATAAGAATAATTGCATGATATGGTGCAATATTAAGAGGCCAAATAATGCCTTTGTCATCGTTGTTTTGTTCAACAACAGCAGCCATAGTTCTACCAACGCCGATGCCATAAGAGCCCATCCAAACATCTTCTTCTTTATTTTCACTATTCAGGAAATGCAAGTCTAACGCTTTAGAATATTTGGTTCCAAGTTTGAAAGTGTTGCCGACTTCGATTCCTTTTGTCATCTTAAGTGGCTTTCCACAGCATGGGCAAACATCGCCATCTTTAACATTAGAAATATCGCTAGCTAAATCATATGTAAAATCCTTAGGATTAACATTGATATAGTGATATCCTTCTTGATTAGCTCCACAACAGAAGTTTCTCATATCTAGGATTTCTTTATCGATTACAATCTTAGCATTTAAGCCAACAGGTCCTGTAAATCCTGGTACTGCATTACTTGTTGCGATCAAACTATCATCGGCGAAATTAATTTCTGAACAATTCAGTAACTTACAAACTTTACTTTCGTTTAATTCTCTATCTCCTCTAATAAAGAAGACAACTAGTTTACCTTCAATATTCATTAATAGCGCTTTAATACTATTTTTAGGATCTAGATGTAAGAAATCACATACTTCTTCAATTGTTTTAGCGTGTGGTGTTTCTACTTTTTCTAATTCTTTTTCAATCTCACTAGATTTTGTTGAAACAATTTCTGCAACTTCTTCATTGCTGGAATAGCCACAATCACAATATACAACTGTATCCTCACCAACTGGAGTTATAGCTTGGAATTCTTCAGATAATAGGCCGCCCATAATACCTGTATCAGCTCTTACTATACGATAATCTAATCCAATTTCATCAAAGATATCTTTGTAAGCATCAAACATTTTCTTGTATGATACATCTAGTCCTTCTTCATTAGTGTCAAATGAATAAGCATCTTTCATCACGAATTCTTTTACTCTAATTAGACCGAATCTAGCTCTAGGTTCATCTCTAAATTTAGTTTGAATTTGATATAGATTAAATGGCATATCTTTGTATGATCTAATCATTGATTTACATGCATAGGCAAATAATTCTTCATGAGTTGGGCCTAAAACCATATCTTTGCCAGTTCTATCTTTTAATTTAAAGATAGAAGGACCAAAGCCGGTTAATCTACCAGAATCAGCGTAGTATTCGCTTGCGATTAAAGCAGGCATCTTAACTTCTTGGCCACCAGCTAAATTCATGTGTTTTCTAATAATATTTTCTATTTTGGTTTGGACGCGATATCCCAATGGCAACATCATGTATACGCCAGCACTTGTTTTCTTAATATAGCCGGCTTTAACAAGAAGATTTCCACTTTTTGAATCTTCATCGCGAGCATCTTCTCTTAATGTGAAAAAATAAGAATCTTTTAATTTCATAAAAATTGCTCCTAACAGTGTAAATTTTATCATATTTAGGGCTTTATTTTGTGGTATATTATTAATCAATATATAGGAGGTCCTATGGCAAAATTTTTTAAAGAAGAATCTCGAACATTTAACGAATACTTACTAGTTCCTGGCTATTCTAGTAGAGAGAATACTCCAGCTAATGTTGATTTAACAACTCCACTTGTAAGGTTTAAAAAAGGTGAAAAAAGTGAAATTGAATTAAAGCTACCTATGGTTAGTGCAATTATGCAATCTGTTTCTAATGACACAATGGCTATTGCGCTTGCGAAAGAAGGTGGCTTAAGTTTTATTTATGGCTCTCAATCTATCGAAGAAGAAGCTGCAATGGTAAAAAAAGTAAAAACACATAAGGCTGGCTTTGTTATTAGCGATGCCAATGTTAAACCTAATAGTACAATTAAAGAACTTCTTGATGTCATTGAGAAAACAGGGCATTCAACTGTTGCGGTAACTGAAGATGGAAGTAATCATGGCTTACTAAAGGGTATTATTACTTCTAGAGACTATCGTTTGGGAAGAGTTTCATTGGATGATAAAGTATCTGAATACATGACGCCAATTGAAAAGCTTGTATGTGGTCATGTATCTCTTGATTTAAGTGCTTGTAATGATCTAATATGGGACAATAAGTTAAATACACTTCCTATTATCGATGATAATGGTTGCCTTGTTTATATGGTGTTTAGAAAAGACTATGAATCTCATAAGGAATATCCTAATGAATTACTAGATGAACACAAAAGATTCTTAGTTGGTGCTGGTATTAACACAAGAGACTATGAACAAAGAGTTCCTGAACTTGTTAAAGCAGGAGTAGATGTGTTATGTATCGATTCTTCTGAAGGCTTTACACAATACCAAAAAGATACTATTGCTTGGATTAAAAAGAAGTATAAGGGAAGAGTTAAAGTTGGCGCTGGCAATATTGTTGATGCGGAAGGCTTTGAATTTTTAGCTGATGCTGGTGCTGATTTTGTTAAGATTGGCATTGGCGGTGGTTCTATTTGTATCACAAGAGAAACCAAAGGCATTGGAAGAGGCCAAGCTACTGCAGTTATCGAAGTAGCTAAAGCTCGTGATGAATACTTTAAGAAACACGGTGTTTATGTTCCTATTTGTTCAGATGGTGGCATTGTTTATGACCATCATATTTCACTAGCTTTGGCAATGGGCGCTGACTTTGTAATGCTTGGTAGATACTTCTCTCGTTTTGAGGAGTCTCCTACAAATAAGATTATGCTTAATGGATCTTACTACAAAGAATATTGGGGTGAAGGCTCTAACAGAGCACGTAACTGGCAAAGATATGACGTTGGTCAAAAATCAGGTATGTCTTTTGAAGAAGGCGTAGACTCTTATGTCCCTTATGCTGGCTATTTAAGAGATAATGTTAAGGTTACTACTGCTAAGATTAAGTCAACGATGTCTAATTGTGGCTGTAATAGTTTACCTGAATTTAGAAAGAAAGCTAAGCTAACTCTTGTCTCTAGTACTTCAATTGTTGAAGGCGGAGCACATGATGTTGTGGTAAAGAAATCTTCTAGCTCAAGTAATTAATGATTCTTTGTTTATAATTAACCAAGATAAAGTTTATGAAGAAATATATTTAGTTTAATTTAATTTCTTTTATCATTCTTATGCTTGATTTTGCCTATAAAATGCATTTATACTTTGATGATAAATCTATGGTTTATGTAGATATGGTTCTTGGAACTTTATGCATTATAGGCTGTATTACTTCAATGTGCATGTTTATTGAAAATAAAAACAATAAATAAAAGAAGTATTTCTACTTCTAATTATCAATTTTCTTGTAATTGGCAAAGTGCAGTTTGGCTACTTCATTCAAACGCTCTTTGCCATATTTTTGTATAAATTTCACCATGTCCTTATCAACATCTTCTCCGGCTCCTTTATGGAAGGATGTATGATATTTATTTTCCATTTCTTTTATCTTTTCAATAAACGCATATCTAGCTATAACACTTGCTGCTGCTACAGCTGGATACTTTGACTCAGCTTTTGTTTCAAAAATCAACTCATGATAGATTTCTTTTTCATCCTTTAAATAACTATAATACAAATTTTCGGGAGCGAATTGATCTACGTATGCAGCCTTTGGGATTGCGTAACCTTTTTTAATCATATTTATATACGCCTTATTATGAAGTTTAGCCTTGATCGCATTTAGGTTGTATCTTTCATGGACACTGTTGTATTGCTTGTCTTCTAGAATTAATAAAGAATGCTTTATTTCTTTCATTAAAATAGGGGCTATTTCACATATTTTTTTATCATCTAATTGTTTGGAATCAGTTACACCTAGTTTTTCTAATAGAGGAAATTGTTCCTTATCTACTATGGTTGCACATACACATACTGGTCCAAAGAAATCACCGGTTCCAACTTCATCTGATCCAGCTTGATCGTTTACTTTTGTTTCAATAAAGGCTGAACCGTAAAATAGGGCATCTTTTCCTTGAAAAACAACCTTACCACTTTTGTATATTGATATTGTCACGTTGTCATTATTAATGAACGTATCAATGTATTCATTGCTGTTTGGCTTAATGTCTTCTTTGAAGGTTTGCTTTAATTTTTCTATTTGTTGATCATTTAATTTTAAAGAAATATTACTCATATTGTTAGTTTATCATAATGTCAAACTTGTTTTATACTAGAGATATGGAAATTTCAAGTAACTTATTTTTATATATAGATGTAGCTATTGTGGCTATATATGTATTGTTTGTTCTTATAGGCTACAAAAACGGTTTAATGCTTCAAGTAGTAGATTTGCTCTTCAACATTTTAGCTATTTTCTTTGCCTATTTTATATCTCCAATTCTTGCAGCTCATTTTCCGATAGTTAAAATGGATGAAGTTTATACTGCTTTAAAGATTAATGTTTTGATAGATGTCTTTATTTATTGTGTGATAGTTTATGTCTTACTTAGAATCTTATATATGTTTATCAAGCCTTTGTTTAAGTCGGTTTCAAAGATTCCTTTAATTGGATTTTTAAACAAATTGGGTGGTTTTTTATTCGGCATAGTTAATGCCACCATTTTAATGTTGGTCATCTCCTTATTACTTACAACACCACTTATTTCAAATGGCAATGAAGTAAGAGATAATACTTTGTTTAAGTATTGTAATGAACTAAGTGGTAAGGCTGTCACTTTTTCTTTGAAATATATTAATTTTGAAGCTTTAAAAGATAGTATTGATGATTTTGATGTTGACAAGGCTAGAAGTGATTTCAATAATTGGCTAGTTGATAAAGGTGTTATTAATGATTGATTATAAGGCTATTGATTTAGATAGAGTTAAGGATAAAGTTTGTGAGTATTGTGCAATTGATGATGCCAAGACTTACATTAAAGAGGAAAAAGTTATCTTTAATCCATTGCTTATTAGAAATAATTTAAATGAGACTAAAGAGGCTTTTGATTTACTTAGAAAAGACTTTAATCTCAGTTTTGATGGGATTGTTAATACTAATGTCATTTTCACAAAAGCTAGCAAAGATTCTATTTTGGAAGGGATTGAGCTATCTAAGGTGTTAGCTTTTTCTAATCATTGTGAAAGAATTAAAACAAAATTAAATAGTTTAAGTGATGATTTAAGCATCAAAGGATATGCTGAGGCAATATATGTAGATGATAATTTAAATAGACGTATTTCCAAAGTTGTTGATTCAAATGGCAATATTAAAGAAGATGCTAGTTTAAAATTAAAAGAAATTTTCAATAAGATTTATAAAAATATAAACGATTTACATAGTGCTAGTGCTAATTTTATTGCTAGACATTCTTCTTCTTTACAAGAAGCTAGTGTTTATACAAGAAATGATCGTGTAGCTTTTCTTTTAAAGAATTCTGATAAAAATAAGTTTAATGGTTATCAATATGGCACAAGTTCAAGCGGTTTAGCAACTTATGTTGAACCAAGTGAGTTTATTGAATTAAACAATAAAACAGCTTCTTTAGAGATTGAAAAAGAAGAGGAAATAAAAAGAATTTTAAGAGAAGTTACTTATTATGTTTCACTTGTTTCTGATTCTTATATATTAAACTTTGAATCTTTAGTTAAATTAGATGTAATATTCGCTAAAGCCGAATATGGTTTCTATAATGCGGGGGTAGTTTCAACTTTAAATAATGATAATAATCTTTATTTAAAGGATGTTGCTCATCCTTTAATTGAAAAGAAAAAAGTTGTTACTAATACCTATACTTTACATAATCCTTATAAAGGAATTGTAATATCTGGTACTAATACTGGTGGCAAAACGGTTGGTTTAAAGTTAATTGGACTTTCGGTTTTAATGAGCTATTTAGGTATACCGCTACTGGCAAGTGAGGCAAGTGTGCCTTTTTATGAGAATGTTTATATTGATATTGATGATAATCAATCAATTGCCAATGCCTTAAGTACTTTTAGTGCCCATATTTCTAATATTAATGAAATATTGAATAAGGCTAATAATCATTCGTTAATTCTTATTGATGAGCTTATCAGCGGTACCGATCCTAAAGAAGCTCAAGCAATTTCTTTAGCTATTCTAAAGAAGATATTAAATATTGGTTCTTATTTTGTGATTACTACTCACTATGATGATATTAAGAAGTTTGCTTATGATGATCAAACAATCTTATTAAGTAGTGTTGGCTTTGATTTAGATAATTTAAAGCCAACATATAAGTATATCGAAAATAGTGTTGGTGTATCTAATGCGATCGATATTGCTTCTAGATATTTAGATGATGAAAGCGTTGTAAAGGATGCAAGAAATTATTTAGAGAAATCTAAGAGTGAACAAGAGATTCTTTTAGAAAAGTTAGCTAATGAAATTCATGAGAATGAAATTTTAAAAGGTAACCTTGAAGAAGAAAAGAAGATTAATGATCTTTTAAATAAGGAACTTAATGATAAATTGCTTGCTTTTGAGAAGGAAAAGGCACAATTAAAAGAGAAATACAAACAAGAACTAAATGCTTATGTTGAGGATATTAAGAATAGGGCTAAGGAAAAGCTTGAAGAAATATCTATAAATAAGAATCCAACTATCATCAAACAAATAGAAGACTTAAAACAAGATGAAGAAAAGGAAGAGATTGTTTTTAATGTCGGCGATAGTGTTAGAGTGAAAAATAGTAGTGGTGTTGGTGAGATTACTTCAATAGATGGAAATAGGGTTTCTGTAAACGTTAATGGTATGAATATCAAGACTAAGCTTGATAACTTGGAGAAATTAAAGAAAATCAAAAAGAAAAGCTATACTCCTAAACAAAGACTAAGCAGAGTTAGTAGAGATCTTAATCTAGTTGGTCAAAGAGTAGAAGATGGCTTGGCTATGCTTGATAATTATTTAGATAATGCTTATGGTGCTGGACTTAAGGAAGTAAAAATTATTCATGGTTTTGGCACAGGACAACTTAGAAAAGGTGTTAGGGAACATCTTAAGAAAAGCAGAATAGTAAAAAGTTTTGATAATGGAGATATTTACGATGGTGGTTCTAATGTGACTATCGTAAAATTTAAATAATGGATATCAAGGATAAACTAAAAACATTGCCCACTAAACCTGGTTGTTATCTTATGAAAGATAAGGATGGCAAGGTTATTTATGTTGGCAAGGCAATTGTTTTAAAAAATAGAGTTAATTCATATTTTAGAGGAGCACATGATTATAAGACCACTAAGTTGGTTTCTAATATATGTGATTTTGATTATATTGTTGTAGATAGCGAAAAAGAAGCTTTGATACTTGAATATAATCTAATTAAAAAATATGATCCTTACTACAACATTGTTTTTAAAGATGACAAGTCTTATCCTTACATTCTTTTAAAAGATAGTATTGAGCCATGCGTTGAAGTGGTACGTTTAAAGAAAACTTCTAAGAAATATAAGGGGAGGCTGTTTGGCCCTTATCCTGATGTTGGAGCGGCCAGAAATACTTTAGATATTATTAATAAGCTGTATCCTACAAGAAAATGTAAGAATCTAGGCAAAGACTATTGTCTTTATTATCATATTGGTCAATGCCTTGGCTATTGTAAGAAAGACTATGATGAAAATCTTTGTTTAGAGGCTAAAAAGAAAATTACTTCTTTTTTGTGTGGTGATACAAGTTTAGTGTTAAATGATTTGAAAAAGAAAATGGAAGAGTCAAGCGATAAGCTTGATTTTGAGAGCGCTCTAACTTATCGAGATTTGATTAATGACATTAAAGTATCTACAAGTAAACAAGTAGTAGAAATTTCTAAAAAAGAGAGCTTTGATGTGTTTAACTATGATGTATTAGATGGAAGCATTGCGATTACTGGTTTGTTTATTAGAAATGGCATTTTAATTGGTAGCGATAAGCATCTTGATTATTTGGTTGGGGATGAAGGAAACTATGTTTCTAGTTATATTTATCAATATTATCAAATCAATTTAAAGCCCAAAACTTTATTTGTACCAGAAGAGTTATTAGATTATCTAAAAGGAATGGATGATATTGAAGTTAGAAGTATTACTAGGGGAAATAAATATGGTCTTTTAAAAAGAGCCAAGGTTAATAGCAGCGAGTCCTTAAGACAAAATAAGGATGTTTTAACTAGCAAGTATGCTTATTTAGACTCCGTTAACAATGAACTTGAAAGAATATTTGGCTCTAGAATAAATCGCATCGAATTGTTTGATAATTCTCATACAGCTGGTACTAATACAGTAGCTGGCATGGTTGTTTATAAGAATCTAAGACCTTCTAAGAAAGACTATCGATTATATAAACTTGAAGATGGTGCAGATGATTTAAAGTCTATGAAAGAAGTTTTATATCGTCGCTATTTTAGAGTTTTAAAAGATAATTTAGAAAGACCTGATTTAATTATTGTCGACGGTGCTAGAAATCAAATTGAGATGGCTAAGGAAGTTCTTGAATCATTAGGGTTAGATATTAAATTATGTGGTTTAGGCAAAGATGATAGTCATAATACTTCTTATTTAATGGACAATAATTTTAATAAGATTGATATCGATCCTAAAAGTAATTTATTCTTCTTTCTAACAAATTGCCAAGATGAAGTCCATCGTTTTGCGATAACTTATCATAAAAAGCTAAGAAATAAATCTACTTATAAATCTTTATTAGATGATGTAGAAGGACTTGGGCCAAAGCTTAGGGTTAAATTATTAAAGAAATATAAAAGTATTTCGAATATCAAAACATTAGATGTCAATGAATTAAATACTGTTTTGCCTGTAAAGGTGGCAGAGAGGTTGTATAATAAGTTACACAATGATTAAGAATTTAAATGTTACATTATCGCTTATTTGCTTAGTAGTGATCGTATTAATTGCTTTAAAGGTTGGACTTGGACTGATCTTTTCTAGTAATCTAGAGACTACAGGTACTGCTAAAGGCAATTTAGAACTTTTAAAGAATTATAAAGATAACGAAGAAGAATGAGTACCATCGAAATACTGTTAATTATCTTAATTGTTTTGTTGGTAATGGTTTTTATAACTATTCTTTTTTTGTTGTTTAAAGGAAGAAATAATGATGCGAGAGTTAATTTAAACAAAGATTTTCTTTCTTTTTCTAACAAGATGAATGAGGATTTTAATAAGCTTACTAATGCTACACTTGAACATCTTGGTTCCTTGGAAGAAAAGGTCAACAAGAACATTATTGAAACAAGCAAGACTACTAATGAGAATTTTTTAAAGCTGTCAGAAAAGATGACCAAGATTGATGAGACACAAAAGTCTTTGAATGACTTATCAAATGATATCGTTTCTTTACAATCTATTTTAAATGATAAGAAAAGTAGAGGAACGTTTGGCGAAATTGAATTATATTCTCTTTTGGAAGTAGCTTTTGGAACTGATTATACAAGATATGCTAAGCAATATACTTTATCTAATAATTCTAAGGTTGATGCGGTAATATTTGGGCCCGAGAGTCTTGGGCTTATTTGTGTGGACTCTAAGTTTCCGCTTGAGAACTATCGAAGAATCTATGATGATTCACTTAGTTCTTTAGAAAAAGAAAAGGCTAAAACAAATTTTAAAAGTGATGTTTTAAAACATATCAACGATATCAAGAATAAATACATTATTCCAGGTCAAACTGCTCCTATGGCATATATGTTTGTGCCAAGTGAAGCTATTTTTGCGGAAATTTATTCCAACTATGAAGATATCGTTGATAAGTCATATGAGGCTAAAGTCTATATCGTTTCACCAACTACCTTAATGGCTTATTTAACAGCGATTAGAAGTATTTACTTAGGCCAGGTAAAAAACGAGAAAGCAAAAGAAATTGAAAAACTTCTCAGTGAATTAGAAGTGGAATTTGTTAGACTTAAGGATAGAAGTGAAGCTTTACAAAGAGATTTTGAAAAGATTATTCCTGATTTTGAAAAAGTAGCTTTGACTTCAAATAAAATTATTAAAAGATTCGCTCAAATCAATGCGGGGGAGATAGATGGAAAAGATTAAAAACTTATTTGACATTAAATTAATTCTAGCGGCAATTGCCAGTGCGGCAGTGTATTCTTTTGCGATTACCAATTTCTCAATTCCAGCAAATTTGTATCCAGCTGGATTTTCTGGTATTTCAAGAATCACATCTGACTTATTAAGTGACTTTGCTAATATTAATATTTCTTATTCAACGCTATATTTAATTTTAAATTTAGTTGTTGTTGTATTGGTTTTCAATAAATTAGGAAAGAAGTTTCTTACTTATTCAACACTACAATTCTTGTTGGTATCATTTTTTACTAGTTTCTTTAAAAGAGTAATGATTATTGACGAGACAATCTTACTAGCTATGTTTGGCGGCATCTTAAATGGAACTGGTATTGGCATTGCCTTGTCATTTAATTTCTCTAGCGCAGGCTTTGACTTTATTAGCATTTTCTTTGCCAGCAAATATAAAAAAGATGTTTGGAATTATGTTTTTGGTATTAATTTAATTATTTTAACTTTAGCCGGTTTCATCTATGGCTGGGAAAGAGCTCTTTATTCAATTATTTATCAATTTGCCAGCACGCAAGTTATTAAGATTTTCCATCAACGTTATACTCATAAGACATTATCAATTATTACTAAAAAGCCAGATGAGGTTGCGAAGGCTATTTTGGCTAATGTTAGACATGGAATAACAGAAATTAAGGCTACTGGTTATTATAGTGGTGAGGATACAACACTTTTATATACAATTATTAATTCTTTCCAATATAAAGAAGTTGTTAAAATTGTAATGGACACTGATCCACATGCCTTCATTAATATTCAAGATACTTTATCTATATATGGTAACTACTACCAAAAGCCTTTAGACTAGTATGAATAATGATTTAAATAATGTAATTGAAGCTCATAAAAAGCTACTTGATAGTTTAAATTCTACTTTAAATTTAAGTGAAAAGTTTAAAGATAATATTAATAAGTCTATTTATAATCTTTTAAAAGAAAAGACTTTATCTGTTTTAAAAAACATTGATGTATCCGCTTTAAGTGGAAAGGGCTTTAGAATCAAACTTCTACAAGAAAATGGCTATAATGATGCAGCTAGTTTATATAATGCTTCTTTAAATGAATTAGCTAATATTAAAGGGATTAGTGCTGAAGGTGCTAGGAATATTAATATGGCTGTTACTAATTTGTTTGATGAAACAATGAATAATCAAACTATTTCTATTAGTAGCGATGGCGATAATGTTGATGTTTTAAATCTTCTTAAAAATATTTATATTTATCTTTATACTAAAGATATTATTAGTGAATGTAATGATGTCTATAATCGTAATAAAGATGATATTGATGACGCCTTAGCTAGCATTAAAAAAACTAGTGGTTTTTTTGGCTTGTTTCAAAACACCAGTGTAAAACAAGACAGCGAGAATGCTAAAAACGATTTAATAAATAGTTATAATTCTGGATTTTATAAGGTTGCCTTAGACAAATTAAATACTTTAAAGGCCATTTGTGATGCTGATGATAGTAGTGTGTATAGTGACTATAATAAGAATTCTATTAAATACATAAATGTTATTAATGAAATTAATCCCAATGCTTTAGAAAAAGAAAATGGTAATTATGATTTGCCTAAAGAATTAGCTATTGAAGTAGATAAACAAAGTTACTACAAGGACCAATTAAAGTGCACTTTAAGAAAGTATCAAGAATATGGCGTTAAGTTTATTCTTCACCAAAAAAGAGTTCTTTTAGGAGATGAAATGGGCCTAGGCAAGACTATTCAGGCAATAGGGGTTATGGCATCTTTATTGGAATGTGACCAAAATCATTTTTTAGTTATTTGTCCTGCTAGTGTGTTAGTTAACTGGTGCAAAGAAATAAAAGAAAAGTCCACTTTAAATGCCTATGGCTTACACGGCAATAGTAAGAAAGAAGACTTTCAAAAATGGCTTGATAATGGTGGTGTAGCTGTTTGTACATATGAGGGAAGTGGTGATTTTACATTTCCCGAAAACTTTAAACTTCCGTTGTTGATTGTTGATGAAGCACATTATATTAAAAACAAGAACACTCTTAGAAGTAAGAATGTTTCTAAATTATGCAATATTTCTAATCGTATTTTATTTATGACGGGAACTGCTTTGGAAAATAATTTAAGTGAAATGATTTCACTTTTATATATGCTTAGACCGGATATTGCGGCAAGAGTGGAAAGACTATCAATTATTGGCACCACTGATAAGTTTAAACAACTTGTGGCCCCTGTTTACTTTAGAAGAAAAAGGGAGGATGTTTTGGGTGAACTTCCAGAAAAAATTGAGTCTAAACAATGGTGTACATTATTAGATGATGAAAAACTGGCTTATCATAAGGCTCTTTTATCACATAACTATGCATTAATAAGGAGAGTTTCTTTCAATATTGATGATATGTCTAAATCTAGCAAGGCGATTAGACTGAAGGAAATTGTTGAAATGGCTAAAGAAGATAATCGCAAGGTTATTGTCTTCTCTTTCTTTTTGGATACTATTTCTAAAGTATCTAAATTATTTGAAAGCCAAAGTATGGAACCAATCACTGGTTCTTTATCACCAGAAGAAAGACAAAGCATTATTGATAAATTCAATGATGCGCCAAGTGGTACGATATTACCAGCTCAAATTCAATCTGGTGGGACAGGTTTAAATATTCAAACTGCTAGTGTCGTAGTTATTTGTGAACCACAATTTAAGCCTTCAATTGAAAACCAAGCTATTTCTAGATGTTACCGTATGGGACAATCTAGAAGTGTTCTTGTCTATAGATTATTGTGCGAACATACAATTGACGAAAAGATTGTTGATGTTTTGAAACAAAAACAAAAAATTTTTGATGAATATGCGGATAAATCAGAAAGTGGCGAAGAAAGCATTAATCTTAATGATAAGAACTTTAATGATTTGATTGAAGAAGAGATTAAAAATATCAAGATAGAGTAAAAGAAAAGCGGTGTTCCGCTTTTCTTTAATATTTGATTTCAAGTCCAACTTTCCTTTTGACATCTTCAAGAGTTTGGAAAGCTATCTTATCAGCTTTAATAGCACCATCTTCAAGTACTTTTTCAAGTGTGTGGCTTTCAATTATTTCTTTGTATTTGGCTTGAATTTTTTCAAGTTCTTCACATACCACATCTGCTACATATCCCTTAAGTTTTCCATAGCCTTCATCTTTAAATTCATCAGCGATATCTTGCATAGATCTATCAGTTAAAGAAGAAGCAATTTCAATTAGATTATATAGACCTGGTTGGTTTTCTTTATCTAGTTGAATCTTTCCAACTGAATCAGTTACAGCTGACATAATTTTCTTTCTAGCAACTTTTAAATCATCTAATAAGTAGATGCAACCCTTATTTGTTTCATCTGATTTAGACATCTTTTTAGAAGGATCTTGTAGGCTCATGATTCTAGCACCAACTTTAGCTACAACAGGTTCTGGTACTACAAAAGTATTTCCATATTTATTATTGAATCTTATTGCTAAGTCTCTAGTTAGTTCAACATGTTGCTTTTGGTCCTCACCAACCGGAACATAGTTTGCATTATAAAGAAGAATATCGGCAGCCATTAGACAGGGGTAAGTGTATAACCCAGCTGTTAGATTTTTTTCTCCTTTTTGTGTCTTATCTTTAAATTGTGTCATTCTATTTAGTTCGCCAAGATAAGTGTTGCATGCCATTATATAGCCTAGTTCTGCATGTTCGTGGACATCTGTTTGAAGAAAGATGGTGGCTTTATTCGGATCTAGTCCACATGCAAGATATAAAGCAACACAATCGGTAAGATTTTTTCTTAAATCCGCTGGATCTTGATATTCAGTGATGCAATGCAGATTGGCAATAAAAACAATCATTTCATATTCATCTTGATACTTTACAAAGTTTCTTAATGCACCGATATAGTTTCCTAGTGTTAATTGTCCTGTTGGCTTAATGCCAGATAACATTCTTTTCATATAAGTTCCTCCTCAAATAAAAAAGGCACCTATGGGACGAAAATTTCCGTGGTGCCACCCAATTTACTTCTTATTACGTTAACGCCGTATTACGATATCCAATTCATTTATAAGACTTTGATTATTTCCACCAAACATAATCTCTCTATCTAAGCTATTTATAAACTACTATTATTAATATATCATTTTAATTAATTATTTAAATGTTAAATTCGCAAAAATCTTTTCCATCTTTTCATTAGGATAGAGTTTATCTAATGTTTGAGTTAGGACATTTGAAACTGAAACACCATTAACTCTTTGTTTCCATCTATAGACTGCCATTCCCGTTATAGTTGTATCAAATAGCATAAATATTAATAATATGATCGACAATTTCTTACCAATATTATTTGGAATTTTTAGAATTAATTCTGATAATCTAGGATAAATATCTTTTATCCAAAAGATGCCTAGTATGCCCCAAAATATTGAATATAGTAGGCATATTCTGCCGTTTATATTAAAGGGAATATTCGAATAGTCCCATGATGTTGAGCCAAACAACAGTTCTTGGAAGAATGAACATAAATATTCGACAACACTCCCTACAATAAAGCCGCCGATAAAGGAATAGACTTTACTACGATTACGATATTTGTATAAAAAGCCACTTAATACCAACGCTCCTATTCCATATACTAAATTAAATGGCCCATATAATAGTCCAACTCTAGATTCATAGTGCCCGTATTGGATAATACAATAGATTGATTCAATTATTACGCCTGCAAAACTGCCAATAAAGAATACCCAAAATAATTTATAAAAAGTATTTCCTTTTGCGAAATGTGAACTTTTGTTTTCTTCATAGTCTAGTATCGCATTAGGTTTATTAATAATCTTTTTGTTTTTATCAATTTGTTTCTCATATTTCTCAAACTCTCTAAGTTGAGTTTTGATTGTATCGGCTTTTTCATTACATTTATAAGCGGTATCAGTGAATAGTTTGGATGCTTGTTCAAGATATTCTTGTTCTTCAAGCAAAGATTGCTTAAGCTTAGGCATTTTAGAAATCTTTTGGTTTTTCGCAAGCTCATACAATTGACTGTTTAATGTATTGCTGGTATCTTTTTCAAGCTCTTCTAAATCACTTTTTAATAATGTGTATTTTGACTGTAATTTCTTGTTCATAAGAATATTATACTTGAAGATAATGGCCTGTTTTCTTAAAATAGTAGTGTTATGATAGTTATTTATACTTCACATGGTTGTGCAAGTTGCCGAAAAGTAAAAAAATGGTTAAAGGATAGAAACATTTCTTATATCGAAAAGAATATCTTTAATACTTTATTAAATGATAAAGAAATTAAGTATCTTTTAAGTAGAACCGAAAACGGCACTGAGGATATTATTTCTCCAAGAAGCAAGATTATCAGAGAGAATAATATTGATTTAGAGTCTTTTTCTACTGATGAATTATGCAAGTTTATTTGTGATAATCCATCTGTTTTAAGACGTCCAATTATTATTTCTGACAAGAATATGCAAGTAGGCTATGATGAAGAGGAGATAGATGCGTTTGTGCCAGAAGAACTTAGAAAACTTGGCACTTGTGAAAATTGTTGTCCACATTTTGATACTTGTGGTGTTTTGAGAAAAGAAGAAGAATGAAAGTTTTAGTTGGCTTATCAGGCGGTGTTGATAGTGCTGTTGCTGCTTATTTATTAAAGAAACAAGGGCATGATGTGACTTGTTGTTTTATGCGTAATTGGGATTCTGCTTTAAATAATGACACTTTAGGTAATAATACTTTAAATAATGATATTTGTCCTCAAGAAGAAGACTATAACGATGCTAAGAAAGTTGCGGATACTTTAGGATTGAAACTATTAAGAAAAGATTATATTAGCGAGTATTGGGATGATGTCTTTAAAACTTTTATTGAAGAATATAAGAAGGGTAGAACTCCTAATCCTGATATCTTATGTAACAAGTATATTAAGTTTGATTGTTTCTTAAAATATGCGATGTCAGAAGGCTTTGATATGATTGCAACTGGGCATTATATTAAGGCTGTTGATGACAAAAATAGAAGATACTTTAAAGCTAGCGATTTAAATAAGGATCAATCATATTTCTTAGCTCAAGTTAGTAAAGATGCACTAGATAAATGTTTATTCCCATTAGGTGACATCGATAAGCCAGAGGTGAGAAGAATTGCAGAAGAACTTAATTTAAATGTTGCTCACAAAAAAGATTCTACTGGTATTTGTTTTATTGGCGAACGTGACTTTAGAAAGTTTCTTTCTAACTATATTCCAATGAAAGAGGGCAAAATCATTGATATTGATACCCTAGAAGTAATAGGGAATCATAATGGCGTTTATTACTACACTACCGGACAAAGAAAAGGTTTTGGTGTTGGTGGAAATAAGGGACCTTACTTTTGTTGCGGAAAAAATGTTGAACATAATCTTTTGTATTTGACAAGCGTAAAAAATGAACAATATCTTTATTCTGATAGTGCTTATATTACTGGCATCAATTGGATTAATGACTTGCCTAATACAGAAATGGATATTCAATGTAAGTTTAGATATCGTCAAAATGATAATGAAGTTCATATTAAAAAGATTGATGATACTACTTGTTTATTAACTTATCCAAATAAAATCAAGGCTGTAACTCCAGGACAGGAAGCTGTTTTCTATTTAAATGGTGAAATACTTGGCGGTGGCGTTATTGATAAAGTCTATACTGATGGACAAGATGTTAATGAATATTTAGACAATAGAGTCTTAAATAACTATCATGGATGAAAATATCATAAAGCTTGATGGGATTTTCGTCTATATAGTTTATAAAGCTAGTAACTACATGGTTACTCGTTTTGAAACTAAGGATGATACTATCACAGTAACCGGTCCTTCATTCGATTTTGAACCTTATACAAAATATACAATTTCTGGAGAATATGTTGAGCATCCTCGTTTTGGACTTCAATTTAATATGCTTGGAATAGCTAAATATGTTCCTAGCAAAAAAGAAGACATCATCAAATTTTTGACTGGTCCTACTTTTAAAGGCATCGGCAAGAAGACTGCTAATTTAATCTACGATACGTATGGTGATGATACTTTAAAAATTCTTAAAAACGATTTAGGTGCTATTGAAAGATTAAACCTTACCAGTAAACAAGAACTAGCTTTAAGAAATGGCATTGAATCGTTTGGCGATGAGTCAAATGACATTTTGTTTTCTCTTATTTCTTCTGGCTTTTCAAGTAGCGAAGCAAGAAAGATTTTTAGTCATTATAAAAATGACACACCTTTTGTGATTAAAGATAATCCATATCGACTATATTTAGAAGTTTTTGGCATTTCATTTGTCAAACTTGTTTCAATTGTTAAAAATATGGAAGTAGAAGATAAGGAGCACAAGTTTAAAGAAGCTTATCTTGTTTATATTTTTAAGGAGATAAGTTTTAGAAATGGTGATATTTATTTATTTAAAAATGATTTTTCTAATGTTTATTTAAAGAATTATCCCGATTTCGAAGAAATATTAAATAAGTGTATTGATGATAAATATCTTACTTGTATAGATGATAAATATTATTTAACTAGTGATTATATTAATGAGAAATTAATCGCGAATAGTTTAAAGAGAGAAAGAGAAGTTCTTTTAAAAGATGAAGTTAATGTACAAGAGGCTATTAAAGATAATGAATCATTGTTGAATATTAAATTTGATGATGATCAAAAAAGAGCAATTCATACTTTCTTTGATGAAAATATTTCACTTATCATTGGTGGTCCGGGTACTGGCAAAACTACAATTATCACTACTCTTGTTTCTTTATTTAAGGATTTCTTCCCCTATAACAACATTATGGTAGTAGCACCTACTGGTAGAGCTGCTAAGCGTATAAATGAAATATCTAAGGTTGAGTCTAAAACTATCCATTCGCTTTTAAAATGGAATAAGGAAGATGATACTTTTATCCATAATGAAACCAATCCCATAAGTTACGATTGTCTTATTATTGATGAGTTTTCTATGGTTGACAATAGTTTGTTTGCTTCTCTTTTAAAAGCTAGTGGTAATGTGAAAAAAATATGCATTATTGGTGATGATAAACAGCTTCCTTCAATTAGACAAGGTGATGTTTTGAGAGACTTGGTTAGTTCTGGAGTTTTTCCGGTTACTCATCTAACATTTAATCACCGTCAAAAAGAGGGAAGCGATATTATTAATCTAGCTAATGATATAGGGAATAATAGTGTTAATTTTGATTTGTATAAAAAAGATATTTCTTTTATTGATATTAATAGCTTAGATGCTAGTGATATTGTGAATATAATTAATGAAGATATAAATACTGGTGTTACTTTAGACGATATTCAAGTATTATCGCCAATGTATAAAGGTGAGTTTGGCATCGACAATTTAAACGAGCTTCTTCAAACTTCTTTTAATCCAAAAAATCCAGGAAAGAAAGAGAAGAAAGTTGGCAAGTACTTGTTTAGGGAACATGATAAGATCCTCGAGACAAAGAATAGGCCAAATGACGATGTTTATAATGGCGATATTGGTATTCTTCAAGAAATTGATGAGGAAGCTAAATCTTTCTTCGTGAACTATCAAACAGTTGATGTTTTTTATAACTTTGATGATTTAAGCGATATTGCCTTAGCTTATGCTTTATCCGTTCATAAAGCTCAGGGAAGTGAATATAAGAATGTCTATTTCATCTTCCATCAAAGTCAAAGACATATGCTTTATAAAAAACTTATATATACCGCTATTTCAAGAGCGAAGATTAAATTGGTTTTAATAGGCGATAAGAAAGTTTTCTTTGAGGCAATTAATAAAGAGGTAAGAGAAAGAAAGACAACTTTAAAAGATATGTTGATGAGTGATTAGTTTTCCATATTTGTGGATAGCATTTAATCAGCTTTGTCTTTTTCTTCTAGTCTATTACGAGTTTTAATAGAAGCTACCCAATTATAATAACCCGAGCGAGATACTCCAGCTATCCTTCAAAGTTCCTTAATTTTAAGCACATTGTCTTCTTTAGATACTATGTCATAAATTAGCTGAAATTTGCTTGAGGTGCTTTCCATAATTAGTTTTTCTGTTTTTTCACTTCTTCCAGCGATGTAATTTTTTTAGAAATTCAACCTGTTGACGCAAATAAACAATCTCATGTTGCATAGAAGCTACATCGATACTATCTACAGTAGTGCCTTTAGAATGATTACCATTTAAACCATTTTGGTTAAGCATTTTTAAAGATAAAACATGTGAAAAATTATAAATACGTCCATCACCTAAGGTGTTAGTATCATAGCCAAGGCTTTCAAATATATCTTTAGCATGTTCACCTGTAATGTATCGCTGCCAAAGATATTTTTAAATTCTTGTGTATAACATATCCGAGTAGTGGTTATTGTTTCAGCGTATTTATTAGAACTTAAAGCTAATATTTGATCATTAGTAAACGCATTACGACTTCTTTTGCCTCGCATAGTTGATTCTCCTTCTTGTAATTGATTTTATCAAATTCAATGAGAATCCAACCTTGTCCATAAATTAGGTTTATCTATAAAGCTATGTCTAGTAAATAGGGATGCACTATATAAGTAGGGTACCTAGGATGTCCATACTTATGGGTACATTTTAATGCCTTATAGAATTAAAGGTAAGAATATCTATATGATGATGACAATGAATAAAAACAACATTTTTAAGTTGACATTATCATAATTAAAGTGCAATGAGGCAGAATCAAGAAAAGGTAGGCAAATTATAAAAAAGAGTAAAAGTGGCCTGTAATATCGTTTCGATTTTCTCATCTTCAACTGGTTTGTCTAGATATTTTCCGATACTTATTCTGTGAAATATTTCGTTCATTTTATAAGATCTCATCGTTATTGTGAAATATTTTTTAGCAATTTATGTGATGTGCAGTAACTGTATATGCAGGCAACAAGCTCTGCAATCCAGAATGCATACCAGCCGTGTGTAATCCCAAGAGTTTTTATGAAAAACCATAGGCACGGAATTAGCAAAACTAACTGACGGATAGTTGCACTGATCATATTAACCATGCCATTTCCGAGTCCGGAAGCAAAGTACCCACATAAAATTGTGACAGCGGCAAATA
>CAVDDT010000012.1:0-23101 GCA_963607765.1 Paratractidigestivibacter sp.
TAGATTATAACGATCATAATAAATTTGTATTTTAAGCATAAAACACCTCTATGTTTTTGGTTTATTTCTTTAATTCATTCACGAATTCTTCAATTCTATTTAATGCTTCTTTTAAGTCTTCCATCTTACTAGCATATGAAATACGAATATTATAGTTACTATTTCCACCAAAGGCCATGCCTTCTACTACAGCTACGCCTTTTTCTTTTACTAGTCTAATCGAAAATTCATGTCCAGTTAGACCGGTAGAAGAAATGTTAGGGAAACAATAGAAAGCACCTTTTGGCTTTGCACAAGTAAGACCCATTTCATTTAATCGAGAAGTTACATAGTTTCTTCTTCTTTCAAATTCTAGCTTCATCTTCTCAATGTCTTTGTCTCCTGCCTTCATGGCTTCTATGCCACCATATTGGGCAAATGTTGCAGGCCCCATAATTGAATAATCTCTTATGGACTTAAAGATATCGATTATCTCTTTATCTCCACACACATAGCCAAGTCTCCAGCCAGTCATCGCAAATGCTTTTGAAAAACCTGAAATTAATAGTACTTGTTTTTTTATTTCAGGATAAGAAGCGATTGAATAATGTTTCTCATCATAAGAAAGTTCCGCATATATTTCATCGCTTAACACAAAAATATTGTTTTCTTTGATGATTGGCACAATCTTATCAAGATCTTCTTTACTCATAACCCCACCTGTAGGATTGCTAGGGAAGTTTAAAAGAATTATTTTTGTCTTATTAGTTATAGCCTTGCTTAAATCATCAGGAGTTAATTTGAAATTATTTTCTTCTTTTAGTTCAATTGTTTTAACAACGCCACCAGCCAAAGTAACCATAGGCTCATAGGCGACATAAGCCGGTTTTAACAGAATTACTTCATCGCCTTCATTTAAAAGACATCTAAAGGCAATATCTACAGCTTCACTAGCTCCTAATGTAGTGGCTATTTCGTCTTCGTTATATTCAAGATTAAATCGACGATATAAATAGTTACTAATTTCTTTTCTAAGTTCTATAAGTCCATTTGAAACAGTATAGTGAGTCTTGTTATTTTTGAGGGCATAAATAGCTGCTTCTCGAATATGCCAAGGAGTATCAAAATCAGGTTCGCCAATAGATAATGGAATAATATCATTTCTTTTAGCACAAAGTTCCTGTAACTCACCTATAGCGCTACTTGGAATAGCTTTTACTTTATCATTTAAATATTCCATCATAGTTTTACCATTATACGATCATCTTTTTTGCCTTCATCATTAATGATGACTCCTTCAACTTTATACTTAGCTAATACAAAGTAAGTTTCAGTTCTAGTTACTCCATCAATAGGAGCTAAATGATGAGCTACAAAACTAGCTACTTCTTTCATTGTTTTGCCATTGATGATAACAATAAATTCTGATTTACCAGACATAAGATACATTGTTGAAACTTCATCATAAGAATAGATTTCTTTGGCAATCTCATCATAGCCAGAATCTCTTTGAGGAGTACATCCTACTTCAATTACAGCTGTAACTTCTTCAGAACTTGTTTTATCGTAATTGATAATGGTGTGGTAACCACAAATAATCTTATCTTCTTCTAATTGTTTAATAGTATTCTTTACATCATCATAATTTTCATCTAATTCTTTAGCTAAGTCAGCTAAATCAAAGCGTGCATCTTTTTCAATCGCTCTTAATAATTTTTGTTCATTCATGGTATAACTCCTTTGTCTTATTTATATCCTTCAATATTTGATTTTTAACTTCATCTAAACTATTAAATTTAATAATGTCTCTTAATTTAGATAACAATTCAATAGTAATTGTTTCACCATATATATCTTTATCAAAATCAATTATATGAACTTCAACAGTTTTCTTATTATCTACAGTGGGCCTATTTCCAACATTACATACACCTAAATATTTATTGTTTACTCTACAGGCATATACTCCATATTCTATATTTTCATTTATATCTTTAATATCTAAGTTACATGTGGGCAGTCCTATTTTCTTGCCATTGCCTAGCCCATGAATAACTTTTCCTTTTATAACATGCATATTTCTATTGTATATCATCATTAAACCTATAGTTTTTAATAATTGTATTAAACTTTTCTCTGAATAACTTTAATGCATTAGATTTATTATCTTTCTTAATTATCAAGCCATATTTATAGGGCTCATTTTCTTCTATGCTTTTTATTACAAATTGAGAAGAAAGATACTTAGGAAGACGATATTCAGGAAACACTGATAACCCATATCCTGCTTCTATTAAAGATAGGCATACTAGTTCATCTTGACATATAAAGTCATTAGATCTTCCTTTATGAATATTTAATAAATCTTTAATTCTATTTTTGGAAAAGAAAGGGATTAATTGATCATCTATTCTAATAATTGTTTTATTTTCTAAATCTTTAAAATAAATATTGTTTTTTAAAGACAATGGATCATCTTTATTTAAAACAAGATAAGCTGACATATTTTTACAAGAATCTAATATTAATTCTTTATCTTCCAACAACATATTTTCGCTGCCAAGCATAACATCAGTTTCATCATGATTAATCATATATAGTCCTTCACTATAGTTTTTAACAAATATTTCTGGTCTAATGTTGTCTAATTGTCTAATTACTAAAGATATAAGTGATAGTTCACTATATGATGTACAAATAATTTTCAAAGTTTCTTCTTTGTTAGATAATCTTTGTTTAAAATCATTTTCTATTCTTAAGATATTCTTGGCTTCATCATAAAAGCTCTTGCCATCTTCAGTTAGACTAACTTTATGCTTATCTCTTATAAAAAGGGTAGTATTTAGCTCATATTCGAGCATTTTAATGTGATGGGTTACAGTTGGAACGGATAAATAAAGCTGTTCACTAGCTTTAGTGAAATTTAATTTTTCGGCCACACATACAAAACAAGATAATTGCTGACTATTCATATTAGATATATTCTAACACCGTTTAATAAAATATGATATTAAGTATTTGTGAATATGTTAACATACGTTTGTCAAAAGGGGGAAAATTATGAAAGATGTAAAAGATTTTACTATTCTAGTTGTTGGTGCAGGAACAATGGGAAATTCTATTGCCCAGGTTTTTGCGGCAAACGGCCATAAGACTTATTTATCTTGTCGACATGAGGAAACATTAAATGCCGCTAAGGAAAAGATGAATAAGGCTATTGATAATCTCATTAGTGATGGCATGGCATGTGAAGAATATAGAAGTGAAGTATTTAAGAACTTGAATTGTCTAACTTCTGATAAGATTGAAACTATTGGTGATGAAGTAGATTTTGTGTTTGAAACAATTGCTGAAAACCCAGAAGCAAAACATGATATGTATGCAAAGTTAAACGCATGTTGCAGGAAAGATGTTATTTTCGCAAGCAATACTTCTGGCATGGATATTTTTACAGTATGCAAGGATTGCGTAGATAATCCAGAGAGATTAATTATCGCTCACTGGTTTAATCCACCTCATTTGATGAAATTGATTGAAGTAGTCATGGGCGAAAAGACCAGCAAGGAAACTGCTGCTACTGTAAAAGAACTTCTTGAATCAGTAGGCAAGAAACCAGCCGTTTTAACAAAGTTTATTCCTGGTTTTGTTGTTAATAGACTTGCAACTACGATCATCAGAGAAATGTACTATATGATTGATCAAGGTTGGATTAGTGCTGAAGATGCTGAAAATGCAATGCGCTATACTGATGGATTACGTTGGGGCTTTGAAGGGCCTTTAGCTCTTTGGGATTTTGTAGGCCTAGAAATTCCTATGACTGTTGCCAAGGGCGGTGTCTTAAAGTCATTATGTAATGACACCGAAACCATTCCATATGGGGATAAGCTAGTTGCTGCTGGAAAGACTGGCTGCAAAGCTGGTGAAGGTGCCTTAAAGTGGGGTGACCTAGATGAATATGTTGCTAAACGTAGTAAGAGAATTATTCAAATGACAAAAGTCATGGAAGAATGGGATAAGGAGGATAGCCATGAGTAAGGATTATAGTGTTCTTGATAAAAAGAGAACATCTTACTTTGTAGTATGTCTTATTGCAGCCTTTGTTGTAGGTCTTGCATATACTTGGTCAGTACTACAAAGTCCATTTGTTCAAAATTTAGGTGGTGACGTCGTTAAGTCAACTGTTGTGCTTTGTTATACAGTTACTGTTGTAGCTAGCACAATGTCTCCATCAATTTTTGGTTCATTTACTAAAAAGCTTGGTCCAAAAAAGACAATCTTAATTGGTACTATTTTATTTGGGCTTGGCTATATTATTTCTGGTAGAACTACCAACATGGTAGTATTCTATTTATCGTTTGGTTTGGGTACTGGCGTTGGCAGTGGATTAATTTATCCAACAATGATGGGCTATATCAACACTATCTATCCAGATAAAAGAGGTGTAGTATCTGGTGTTATCGCTGGTGTATATGGCGGTGCTGCTATTGTTTGGTCACCTGTATTAGCTAATATTATTTCAAGCAAGTCACTTGCTACAGCTACTACTATTGCAGGTATTATCGCCTTAGTTGTAATTGGTGTTGCATCATTCTTTATCGGCACATTTGAAGATGACTATATTGAATATAAAGCATCTTTAGCTAAGTCTAGTGGCAAGAAAGGTGTTAAGACAAATCTTCCTGATTTAACTCGTGGCGAAATGGTAAAAACAAGTATGTTCTATGTTGCTCTTGTTGCCTTTGCCTTTGGCTGTACTTCTGGTATGATGGTTATCTCTCAAGTATCATCTATCATGCAAGAAGGTTATGCTTTAACTGCTACACAAGCTGCTGTATATGTTTCTATTATGTCGTTTATGTCTATGATAGGTAGATTCCTTTGGGGTACAGTAACAGACCACTTTGATAAGTATGTAACATTATCTATTATTTGTGGACTTCCTGTAATCGCCATGGTTATTGCTTCAATCTCTCACTCACTTGTTCTTACAGTAGCTTGTCTTGGCATAACTGCATGTTGCTATGGTGGATTTGGCAGTACTATTACTCCAATCACTGCAGACTTATTTGGCCAAAAACACGTTACCGAAAACTATGGTGTTATGTATCTTGCCTTTGGCTTTGCTGGTTTAATTGGACCTCAATTAGCTGTAAAACTTGGTGCTAACGGTAATTTCTCAACTGCTTTCTTAGCTGCTGCTATAATAAGCTTGATTGCACTTGTATGTGCTATTGTAGTGAAGAAAAAAGTTGCTGCTAGTATTGAAAAATAAACAATATACTAAAAATTAAAAAACAAAGTCGGTAATTTCTACCGACTTTTTGTTTATATCGAAGATAATGCTGCTTCAGATTTGCTTAACGTTTCTTTTATATATTCGTTCATCGACATTTGATGAGCTAAAGCATACACATAAATTTTCTTGTGAAGATCGGGCGAAACTCTTACATTAAAGCTCCCTTTGAAAGCAATCTCTGGTTTCCTGTTTTCTTTTTTACACAAATTTAAGTATTCATCTATAGATTCATGAAAATCTTTAACAAGTTCCTTTCCATTTCTTCCCTCATACGAAATCAAAGATTTAATTCCTAATACTTTTCCATAAAATAATTCATCTTCTTTAGAAAATTCTATACTTCCTGTATATCCTTTATATTCGATAACATTGCTCATGCTAAATCCTCCCATTTAAATGTTCAAGTAATTGCTTTATTTGATAAGACTTTAATTCTTTGCACGGATGAGGTTTGTGGAACATTATAGTATCGTACTTATCATTTATAAAAACAGCTCTTGATCCACTTGTTTTTCCTTTGTTTGATAAATGATAATCAAGATATTCCAATAATGTTTTTGCTTCCTCAAATGTAAAATCTTTTGGATTTGATTTTAAACGTTTAATCAATTTTTCCTTTTGGCTCATTATCCTCCTTCATCATTAGTATACTATAAACCGCAACTAAATATAGTTACAAGTATCGAATGATTTTAATTTGTGATTTGATTTTATCAGCAATCAGTTTTTAAAAATTCTCAATTTAAAAAAGTTATCCACATAATTTTGTGGATAACTAAAATAAGAATCTTTTGAATAAATTGATAATGAATTGATATTGCTTTTGGTGGCAACAGGAAGTCATAGTGAATTGTTTCGGTTTTCTTTTCTTAATGTCTTAATAACCATAAACATACAATATGATAAGGCAAATGCCCAAGCTAAAGGATTAGATATGCATATCGCAAAATATCCTAGGCTTGTTTTAGTAGCTAATAGTCCACCAACTGTTCTGCCTAATAATTCTCCAACGCCTGAGATAATAGCTTGTACACTATTTCCTAAGCCTTGTAGAGTGTTTCTAAAAATCATAAGTAGACCATGGAAAATAAATAAGATACTTATTATTGATAGATATTCTATTGCCTCATCAATTATTATTTGATTCGCATTTCCCAAGACTAGTTTTACCGCAAAAGATTTTATAAAAAATATTACAGCCCAAGCTATTACACAATAAGTTAATTGAATCTTGCAACCATCTTTAATTCCTTGTTTAATTCGATCGTTTTTGTGTGCACCATGGTTTTGGCCGACATAAGTAGCCATCGCCATGCCAATACTTTCCATTGGAAGTGTAAACATTTGCCTAATTTTTTCACCAGCTGTTTGAGCAGCTACAACATTACTTCCTAATAGATTAATCGCATCTTGCATGACAACTGCACCGATTGCCGAAACGGAATATTCAAAGCCCATTGGTAGTCCAATATATGATAATCTTTTTATATGCTTAGAAGAAAATTTTAAATCATTTTTAGTAAATGATAGTTCTTCTTGTTTACATGTCTTTTCAAAAAACCAAATTGTACATAATATTCCACTTAATAGTTGACTTATAACAGTAGCTATGGCCGCTCCATCAACGCCCATTTTAAATGGAACAATTAAAACATAGTCTAAGACAATATTTAAAATACTTGATACTAAAAGAAAATAGAATGGATGCTTAGAATCGCCTAATGAGCGAAGTACACTAGAAGCATGGTTATAAAGTACAGTTGTAGGTATGCCAATAAAGATTATTCGAATATACAATACCGCATCGTTATATAACTCTTCTGGCGTATTGATTAATCTAAGTAATGGTCCAGCTAATAATACGGTTGCGACAGTAAATAGAATACTGATGATTACACATAAAAGTGTGCCATTAATTAAATACTTGTGCAGTCCTTCTTTATCTTTGCCACCAAAGCTTTCAGATACTGGTATGCCAAAGCCTACACAACAGCCTTGAATAAAGCCAATGATAAGAAAGTTTAAAGAATATGTAGTGCCAACTGCACCCAAGGCATTAGATCCTAAGCATCTTCCTACGATTACCGTATCAACAAAACTATATAGCTGTTGAAAAAGAGTTCCTGCCACTAAAGGCAAGGCAAACAATATTATTTGTTTGATTGGACTACCAACAGTTAAATCAACAGTGCCTGAATTTTTCTTGTTTGTCATGAGACTATTATAAATTATCTTTACATTCTTTTTACAATAGTAGTCACTGTTTCTTTACACTGTTTTCATATATTAGACATGTAGGTTAATAAATACCTAGGAGGATAAAATGAAAAAGATTATTAAATTAAGTATTGTCTTCTTACTAATGATGAGCCTTGTTGCTTGTAGTTCTAGTAAGAGCGAAGAAAGTGATTCAAGCGATTCAGCTGATGATTCATCAACTACTGAAACAAAGACTGTTTCTACTGATGGTTCAACTTCAATGGAAAAAGTTATTGGCGCATTAGGCGAATCATTCATGGCTGAAAATAACGATATCACTTTCACATATAACCCAACTGGTTCTGGTAGTGGTATTACTGCTGTTAGTGAAGGAAGATGTGATATTGGTCTTTCTAGTAGAGCTTTAAAAGATGAAGAAAAGGCTAATGGTCTTGTTGAAACTGTTTTAGCTTACGATGGTATCGCTGTTATCGTAAACAACGAAAATCCTGTTACTAATATTTCTCTTGAAGATTTAGCTAAAGTTTACACTGGTGAAATTACAAACTGGAGTGAACTTGGTGGTAATGATGCTGAAATCGTATTAATTGGTAGAGAAGCTGGTTCTGGCACAAGAGATGGTTTTGAATCAATTACTGGTACAACTGATCAATGCCAATATAGACAAGAATTAACAAGTACAGGTGATGTTATTACTACTGTATCTCAAAATCCAGATGCAATCGGTTATGCTTCTTTAGCTTCTGTTAAAGACAGTGTTACAGCTTTAAGTGTTGATGGTGTTGAAGCTAGTGAAAACACTATTAAAGATGGTACATATGCAATCCAAAGACCATTCGTACTAGTTACTAAAGAAGATACTGCATTATCTGATGCTGCTCAAGCATTCTTCGATTATGCTACTTCTTCTGAAGCAGATGCAGTTATTACTTCTGCAGGTTGTGTTCCAGCTAACTAATAGAAACAAGAAAAGAAGAGATAAGGGCATAGTAACTTATGCCCTTTTATTTTAAATATTATGAAAACTAAAAGAATTAAAGAAGATATCATACATGGAATCTTTTTAATACTTGGACTTGTTACAGTAGGATGTGTATTATTGATTTCTATTTATCTAATTGTTGCTGGTATTCCAGCAATTAAAGAAATAGGAATCTTTAAATTTATGTTTGGAACTAAATGGGCTCCAACATATTCTGAACCATCTTATGGCATTCTTCCATTTATTCTAACAAGTGTATATGGAACATGTGGTGCTATTGTAATTGGCGTTCCAATTGGATTCTTATGTGCTGTATATCTATCAAAAATAGCTAAACCAAAAGTAAAAAAGATTGTCTCAAGTTGTATTAGCTTGCTAGCTGGCATTCCATCAGTTGTTTATGGTCTTGTTGGCATGCTTATACTTGTGCCAGGTATTAGAAAAATATTCAATGTTCCTGATGGATCAAGCTTACTTGCAGCGATTATTGTGCTTGCAATTATGATACTTCCTTCAATTATTAAAGTAAGTATCACTTCTCTTGATGCTGTTCCTAAAGATTATGAACAGGCATCTCTAGCACTTGGTGCAAGTGAGATTGAAACATATTTTAAGGTCAGTGTTGTGGCAGCTAAAAGTGGAATTATCACATCTATTGTATTAGGTATTGGTAGAGCAATAGGCGAAGCAATGGCAGTAATGATGGTATCTGGTAATGTCCCAAATATGCCAACATTATTTGGCTCGGTTAGATTTCTTACAACAGCTGTAGCTAGTGAAATGTCATACGCATCAGGCTTACAAAGAGAAGCATTATTCTCTATTGCCCTAGTATTGTTTGTGTTTATTATGTTGATCAACGCAACATTAAACTTTTTCTTAAAGAAGGTAAAGTAATATGTCTCAAAATAGAAAAATGTATGTTTGTCTAATGAAAGTACTAATGTATATTGCGGTTGCTTTAACTGTTGGACTTGCCTTGTTTATGATTCTATATGTTTTAATCAAAGGCATTCCAAATATTACTTGGCAATTACTTTCAACTTCTCCTAGTTACTTAACAGATTCAATCGGTATTTTACCAGATATCTTGAATACTCTATATATTATTATTGCGACACTTATTATCATCTTGCCACTTGGCGTAGGTGCAGCAATTTATCTAAATGAATATGCCACAAATAAAAAACTTGTTGGCATAATCGAATACGCTACAGAAACACTATCTGGTATTCCATCAATTATTTATGGTCTAGTTGGCATGTTGGTATTTTGTGAAGTACTTGGCTTTAAAACATCTCTGTTAGCTGGTGCTTTAACTTTAGCTATTATGAATTTGCCAACTATCATCAAAACTACTTTGGAAAGTTTAAAAACAGTTCCTCAAAGCTATCGTGAAGGTGCTTTTGGACTAGGTGCTGGCAAGTGGCGTGTAATTAAAACGGTAGTATTGCCAGGATGTGTAGATGGCATTGTGACAGGATGCATTCTATCAATAGGCAGAATTGTTGGTGAGTCAGCAGCCTTATTATTTACAGCTGGTTTGTCTCATACTTTAAATAATTTTATCAATGGCTTGCAAAGTTCAGGTGCTACTTTAACGGTTGCCTTATATGTATATGCAAAAGAGCGTGGTGAATTCGGTGTTGCCTTCGCTATTGCAGCTATTTTGATGATTCTAACTTTAATCATTAATGTACTTGCAGAAATGATTGGAAATTCAATAAAGAGGAAAAACAATGGATAATAATACAATTATTAGTGTAAAAGATCTTGATTTATACTATGGAGATCATAAAGCACTAAACAATATTAATATGGATATTACTGAACATTCTATTACAGCTTTTATTGGTCCTTCAGGATGTGGTAAGAGTACTTTCCTTAGAACTCTTAATAGAATGAACGATTTAATTCCTAACGTAAAGATTACAGGCTCAGTAGTTTATGATGACAAAGATATCTATTCTAATAATGTTGATATCTATAATTTAAGAAAAGAAGTAGGAATGGTTTTCCAAAAAGCTAATCCATTCCCAATGAGCATTTATGACAATATTGCCTATGGTCCAAGAACTCATGGCATCAAGAAAAAAGAAGAGCTTGATCAAATTGTTGAAGAGTCTTTAAAAGCAGCAGCTATTTTTGATGAAGTAAAAGACACTTTAAAGAAGAGTGCTTTATCTTTGTCTGGTGGTCAACAACAACGTTTATGTATCGCTAGAGCCCTAGCTGTTAAGCCAAGAGTCTTACTTATGGATGAGCCTACAAGTGCTCTAGATCCTATTTCTACAGGTAAGATTGAAGAATTAACTATGCAACTTAAGAAAGACTATACGATTGTAATTGTTACACATAATATGCAACAAGCACTTCGTATTTCTGATAAAACAGCTTTCTTCTTACTTGGTGATTTGATTGAATATGATGATACTCAAAAGATCTTCTCTATGCCTAAAAATAAGAAGACAGAGGATTACATTACAGGAAGGTTTGGTTAATATGAGAGAATATTTTGATAACGAACTTAATGAATTAAACAATGAACTATTAAAGATGGCTTGCCATGCCAAAGAGATTGTCACAATTGCTTCTTCTTGCATAGGCAAAAGAGATGATGAAGTAATCAAAAAGGTTAAGCCACTTTATGAAAAGATTGATAAAGAAGAGAGAATTATTGAATCTTCTTGTATGAAACTTCTTCTTCTTCAACAGCCTGTTGCGTCTGATTTAAGACAAATCAGTTCAATTTTAAAGATGATTACTGACTTGCAAAGAATTGGTGATCAAGCTGAAAATATTGCGGAAATCTTAAATATTACCAATAATACTGTTGTTAGTGAAAATAAATATGTTCAAGCAATGTCTAAGTACACTCTACAAATGCTTAATGATAGCGTTGACTCTTTTGTGAATAAAAATCTAGATGAGGCAAAGGCTGTAATCAAACAAGATGATGAAGTTGACAAGTGTTTCTTTGATGTGAAAAACAACTTAATTGAAATTATTCATGAAAACAAGAATGATGGTGAATTTATCATTGATATCTTAATGTGTGCTAAGTATTTTGAAAAGATTGGTGACCATTGTGTAAATATTGCTAAGTGGTCTATTTATTACCAAACTGGTGAGCATATTGCCTGAGTATTGTTATAATAATTTTAAATAAGGCTGAAGTAGTCTTCAGCTTTTTATTTATAGGGGGCAAAAATGAAACAAGCAATAATTGATATCGGATCTAACTCCATGAGACTAACCTTATATGAAGTAAATGAAAATTATTTTAAGATTTTATTTCGTGAAAAGGATATGGCGGGTCTAGCAGGATATGTTGAAAACAACATTTTAAGTAGTGATGGTATTAAAAGAGCTTGCGATGGCCTTCTTCATTTTAAGCATACTTTAGAAGCTCTAAAGATAGAAAATATCTTTGTTTTTGCAACTGCATCTCTTAGAAATATCGCTAATACGGATGAGGCTGTAAGAACAATAAAAGAGTACACTGATTTTGATGTTGAAGTAATTAGTGGCATTCAAGAAGCTTTATTTGGTTATTATGGTGCTTTACAAAAAATAGATATCAAGAATGGTGTTTATGTAGACATTGGTGGTGCTAGCACCGAAGTAGTTACTTTTAAAGAAAACAAAATATTGTCTTCAAACAGTTTTCCTGTTGGATCACTTTTCTTATATAAGAAGTGTGTTAAAAATATTCTTCCTTTAAAGGCTGAAATGAAAAAAATAAGAACGGTCGTTGAAAAAAATGTCAATCTTACAAAACAAAAAGGTAAGAAAACAATCGTTGCGGTTGGTGGCAGTGCTAGGGGCATCTTGAAACTGGCCAAGAAATATTATGGTTTAGATAGAGATACCAATGTCATTACTAAGCAACATATGGAAGGCTTATCTACTTTACTTTTAAAAGATGTTGAAAATAGAGAAGATTTGATATTAAGAATAGAACCAGAAAGAATCCATACACTTATTCCTGGTTTTATCGTACTAAAATATATTTTTGAATTTTATAATGCTGATGAAATAATAGTCAGCGATTATGGTGTTAGAGAGGGTTACCTATGTCAAAAACTATCTGTGAAAACTACCCATATAGTCAAAACAGAGAATTAAGCTGGTTGGCTTTTAACGCAAGAGTATTAGAAGAAGCTCAGGAAGAGAGCCTTTATCCACTTGAAAGATTAAAGTTTGTTTCTATCTTTTCAACTAATTTAGACGAATTTTTTATGATAAGAGTTGGATCGCTTTTTGATTTAGCTCACATGGATCCAAAGGAAACAGATAATAAATCAGGCATGAACGCAACTGAGCAATTAAGCATGATCTTTCATAGCGTTTCTAGCCTTATGTCGATCAAAAAGAATACTTATTTAAATGTTATGAGTGCTCTTAAAAAAGAGGGCATTGAAGACTTAACTTATGATGAATTAAATGTTGATGAACAAACTTATGTGAAAAACTACTATAAGAGTAATGTTTTACCGTTATTATCTCCAATTATTGTGGGTCCTCATCATCCAGTTCCTCATTTGATGAATAAACAATTATATATTGCATCATTATTAAAAGATAAAAAAGGAAAAACAAGTTTAGGTATTATTCCTATTCCAGAAATGCTTCCTTCTTTCTTGTTTTTTGATAATACAAAACACTATATTAGGATGGAAAATGTTGTTCTAAAAAAGGTAACATCTCTTTTTGGATCCATTTATTCGATAGTAGATAGTTGTGTAATTTCTGCTACTAGAAATGGCGATATTAGTTTAGATGATGAAAAATTTGATGATAATGATGTGGATTTTAGAAAAGCTTTTTCTAAAGTGTTAAAGAAAAGAGATTATCTAGCTGTAACTAGACTTGAAGTTAGTAAGAAAATTTCAAATGAATTTTTAGAAAAGCTAATGAATATTACTAATATTACAAGAGGACAAGTGATGGT
The DNA here is from genome assembly GCA_963607765.1 of Paratractidigestivibacter sp. Lineage (GTDB taxonomy): Bacteria > Bacillota_I > Bacilli_A > Erysipelotrichales > Erysipelotrichaceae > Colivicinus. The sequence continues at coordinate 13,432 of CAVDDT010000012.1, forward strand.
TGATGCATGTCCACTTAATATGAAATATGCATTTTCTCTAGCTTCTAAATTTGATAATAATTCGAATCTTGTCTATCCAAAATACACACCTAGGTGGCCTGAAGATTTAAATAAGAATAGAAGCATTATTGATCAAGTATTAGAAAAAGATAAGCTATTATTTTATCCTTTTGATAGTGTAGAACCTTTCTTAAGATTGCTTAATGAAGCAAGCGAAAACAAAGATGTCTTATCAATTCAAATCACTATTTATCGTTTAGCTAATCCATCAAAGATTATCAGTGCTTTATGTAGGGCTAGTGAAAATGGTAAGAAAGTGTTAGTTTTAATGGAACTTAGAGCTAGATTTGATGAAGCTAGTAACTTGGCTTACTCTAAGCAACTTGAAGATTCAGGTTGCCAAGTTATTTATGGCATAGAAGGCTATAAGTGCCATAGCAAGATTTGTTTCATTACTTTAAAAAGAAATGGTCAAATGAAAACTATTACGCAGATTGGCACGGGCAATTATAATGAAAAGACTAATGCTCAATATACAGATTTAAGCTATATCACTTCCTCTGCTAGTATTGGCGAAGATGCTTCTTCTTTCTTTAGAAACATGCTTGTTAATGAATTAAATGGTGACTATAAAGAACTTTGTATATCTCCATATGGAATTAAGAAATTATTGCTTAAAAAGCTTGATGAAGAAATTGAAAAAGGAAATGATGGCTATGTTTGCATAAAAGCAAATTCAATTACTGAAAAAGAAGTGATTGATAAGCTAATGGAAGCATCATGTGCTGGTGTACAAATAGAGCTAATAATTAGAGGAATATGTTGTATTGTTCCTGGCATTGCTGGCTATACTGACAACATTCATGTGACTAGTATTGTAGGAAGGTTCCTTGAACACGCTCGTATTTATAAATTTGGAAAAGAAAATAGTAGTTATTATATTTCTTCTTCAGACTTGATGAGCAGAAACTTAAATCGTCGTGTTGAAATTGCTTGTCCAATTCGTGATGAAGATATTTGTAAGAAGCTTCAAGAGATTCTTGATATAGAACTTATGGATAATGTAAAGGCTTCTTTCCTTCTTCCAGATGGCACTTATTGTCGAAAGCAGGCAAACAATGAAGAAAAAATTGATAGCCAAGATTATTTTATGAATATGAGTATTCATGATAAATACGTTGAAAGAAAAGAAGAAATTTCTTTCTTGGATAAAATACTATCGTTATTTAAAAGAAAAGAAGGGTAACCTTCTTTTTACTTACTGATCTTTTCAATGAATGTTTTAGCTAACCAAACAGCTACGATTAAAGTTATAACCGGTATTAGGCATGATGTTACTAGCATGATGGCTGTGGCCTCTATAAAATTATTTAGGGTATTTTGTGCCCATTTATATGATGACTCAGCAGCGCTAGTTATGCTTGTAACCACATCAGAAAAGCTATTAACAATCTGTTGCCAGATAGTTTCATCTTCTTTTGATTCATTTGTTTCTTCGCTTGAATCGACTGCTTGATTAATTGATTCTTCAATAGAAGTATTATATGTATTATCAATACTGCTAGTTACCCAAGTACTAATAGGAATAATGGATATTGCAATTAGTCCAATGATCATCATTTTCATACTTATGTTTTTAAGTATTTCTTTATTAGTCCATAATGATATGGCTAATAATAGGCAAGCTATTCCAAAGATAATCGATACAATAGTGCCAATAATTGATAGCAGATATTTCTCTAAATATAAAACGGCTAATATGCCAAGAAAGATCGTTGATAAATCAGCTAGTTTGGTGGCGATAGGCGTTCCTACATCATCTGGAATTAGTGTAATTAATGTAGAAGCACTACTTGAAGCAGCTAATAATTTTGTCACATTTGATTTCTTTTCATCTAATATGTTGATGATTGAAGAATAAGTTTCAGGTTTAGCTAATGTGCTTCTAATGATTGTGAAACACAACAAAGCAAGCAATACAAACATCGTTGTTTGAACGATCTTTTTATAATCTATTTCTTTTTTCATTTGGTCCCTCTTTCAATTTTACATTCATTTTACATTCTTTTGTAAGATGTATGATAATTATTAAGTAGGATAAAAGAGGAAGAGTGCGTATGATTTATTGTGTTGAAGATGATCGTGGTATTAGAGAATTAATGATATATACCTTAAATGTTTCAGGTTTTAAGGCAGAAGGATTCAAGGATAGCGATGAATTGTATGAGGCTTTAAAAAGATGTAAACCAGAGCTTATTACTTTGGACATTATGCTTCCAAAGGAAGATGGTATCTCTATTTTAAAAAAACTTAAAAATAATCCAAATTATAAAGATATCCCCATCATAATGGCAACAGCCAAAGGTGAGGAATATGATACGGTATTGGGCCTTGATTTAGGCGCTGACGACTATTTAGCTAAACCATTTGGCATGATGGAAATGGTTTCTAGAGTAAAGGCTGTTTTAAGAAGAAGTAATGGCAGTGTCTCTAAAAAAGAAGTATTAAAAAACGGAAGTATTACTTTAAATGTAAAGGAACATTCGGTTTTTGTTGGCGATAAGAATGTTGAACTTACTTTAAAAGAATATGATTTGCTTGATTTGTTTATGAATAATTTGGGCATTGTTTTCTCTCGTGAACAACTTCTTTCTAAAATATGGGGAAGTGATTTTGTAGGAGAAAGCAGAACAATTGATGTTCATGTAGGCACTTTGAGAAGTAAACTAGGTGAACCAGGAGAGCTTATAAAGACTTTAAGGGGAGTTGGTTATAAGATGGAGGCTAGTAGTGAAGAATAAAATTTTTAAGTCAACTTGTTTTGTTGGCATTATTGTCTTACTAGCTTCTTTATTGTTGATAATGGGAGTCTCATATGAATATTTTACTAGTATTCAAATGAAGCAACTTGTTTCTAATACCTCGCTTGCTGCTACGGCTGTAGAAATGAATGGTTTAGATTATCTAAATAATTTAGACAGTGATGACTATCGCATTACTTGGATTAAAAATGATGGCACTGTTTTATTCGATAATAAAGCTGATAGTAAGGAAATGGAAAACCATCTTGAAAGAGAAGAAGTTAAACAAGCTTTAAGTGAAGGTGAGGGTACTAGCGTTCGTTATTCGAATACTGTTTTATACAAGTCTTTATATTCAGCTAAGCTATTAAGCGATGGCACAATACTAAGATTGTCTATTTCACAATCTTCTTTGTGGGCAATAGCTATTTCAATGATTCAACCACTATTGATTGTTGTGTTAATTGCGGTTGGCTTATCGTTCTATCTTGCCTATAGATTATCAAATAAGATTGTTAAGCCATTAAATGATATTGATTTAGATAATCCTTTGGCTTGTCAAACATATGAAGAACTTCATCCATTAATTAGTAGGCTTGCTTCTCAACAAGCTATCTTGCGTAAACAAGAAGATGAGCTTTCTAATAAGAAGAGCGAATTTTTAACTGCTACTAAGAATTTAAGCGAGGGACTGGTTTTATTAAATAATGAGGGAACCATCTTATCAATTAATGATTGTGCTAGCAAGCTTTTAAATATCAGCACTTATTGTGTGGGAAAGGATTTGCTGTTGTTTAATAATTCAATCGAAATCCAAGAACTATTAAAGGAAGCTAAAAAAGGACATCATAATGAAAAGATTATTCCTTTAAATAATGTTAACTACGCTTTCTATGCTAGTCCAATTGTTTCAGATGATAATGTCAATGGCATTGCCTTATTGATATTTGACTTATCTGAAAAAGAAAAAGCGGAAATTATGCGCAAAGAGTTTACAGCCAATGTTTCTCATGAATTAAAAACACCTTTACAGAATATTTCTGGTTATGCTGAACTTTTAGCCAATAACATGGTTAAAAAAGAAGATGTAAGTAAGTTTTCTAATCAAATTTATTCTGAAGCTAAGCGTTTGATGAGCCTTATTGAAGATATTATTAAATTGTCTTATTTAGATGAAGAAGATAATGAAATCAAAAAAGAAAAAGTTGATTTGTTAAAAGTATGCAAGTCTACTGTTGATAATCTAAGTGGAATCGCTAATAAACACAATATTTCTATTAACCTAAGTGGTGAGAGTTCAATCATTAATGGTGCAGCAGAGATGCTTAATATGATCGTTTATAACTTAGTTGATAATGCGATTAAATATAATAAGGAAAATGGTAGCGTTGATATTTCTTTAGCCAATAATAAAAATAATATTAAATTGGTTGTTAAGGATACAGGTATTGGCATTCCAAAAGACAGTTTAGATCGTATCTTTGAAAGATTCTATCGCGTAGATAAATCTCATTCTAAGGAAGTCGGTGGAACAGGACTTGGTTTGTCTATTGTTAAACATGCGGTAAAAACTTTAAATGGTACCATTGATGTTTCTTCTGTTTTAAACAAGGGCACAACAATGACTGTTACTCTTCCAAAAGAATAATTTTACATAGATTTTACATTTCTTTTTCTTTTGCTTTATATAAGCTTGGTAAAGTAAAATTGATATAAGGAGTGTAAAAAGATGGACATTTTTGACGTACTTACATTATTTGGTGGCCTTAGCTTATTTTTATTCGGCATGAATATCATGGGCCAGGCATTAGAAAGAAAGGCTGGTAATAAGCTAAAAGACTTACTGGCTAAGATGACTAATAATAAGTTTAAGGGTTTCTTAACTGGTTTAATTATCACAGCTATTATTCAATCATCTAGTGCAACAACTGTTATGGTAGTCGGCTTTGTAAACTCGGGACTAATGAGCTTAAAACAAGCTATCAACGTTATTATGGGAGCTAATATTGGCACTACTATTACTTCATGGATTTTATCTTTAGGAGGAATTGATGGAAGTAGTTTCCTTATTAGAATGTTGAAACCATCTTCTTTTACACCAATTTTGGCACTTATTGGAATTATTCTATATATGTTTGTCAAAGATGATAAGAAAAAAGAAACAGGCTTAATATTCTTGGGCTTTGCGACGTTGATGTTTGGCATGGAAACAATGTCTAATTCGGTATCTGGACTAGCTAATGTGCCAGAGTTCGCAAGTCTTTTCCTTCTTTTCACAAATCCAATTCTAGGTGTTATTGTTGGTGCTGTTCTTACTGCTATTATTCAATCATCAAGTGCTTCTGTAGGCATCCTACAAGCTTTGTCTAATACAGGACAAATTACTTATGGTGCAGCTATTCCAATTATTATGGGCCAAAATATTGGCACTTGTGTTACTGCTTTATTGTCTTCTATTGGTACTAATAAAAATGCTAAAAGAGCTGCTTTTGTCCATCTATCATTCAATGTGATTGGCACAATTATTGTTCTTACTGTTTTCTGTGTTGCTAAGTCGATTTTCACATTACCATTGTTATCAGAAAATGCATCAATGTTTGGCATTGCATTATGTCACTCAATTTTTAATATCATTTGTGTAATTATCTTGCTTCCTATGTCTTCGCTTTTAGAGAAAGCTGCTTTAAAAGTTATTCCTGATAGTAAGATGAAGGAAAAATATGATGAACTTGATGAAAGATTATTTGTAACTCCTGCTTTAGCTTTAGCACAAGCTAGATCTAATCTAATGGATATGGCGGATACTTCAAAAAGTGCAATGTCTAAGGCGATCAAATCAATTGATAACTATTCTGATAAGCTTTATGAACAAGTTGAAAAAGATGAGGATAAAAATGACCATTATGAGGATAAGATCGGTACTTATCTAGTTAAGCTTAGTTCAAGGAATACTTTAAATGAGACTGAAAGTAAGGAAGTAAGTAAGCTATTAAAAGTTATTGGTGATCTTGAAAGAATTGCCGATCATGCGATTAATATTGCTCAATCTTCTAGAGAACTTAGAAAGAATAATCTTTCTTTAAGTGAAGAAGCAATTAAAGAGATGGATCAAATGACTAGTGCTGTTAATGATATTGTTGATCTAGCTATTAAGGCATTTAAGGAAAATGATTTGGAGCTAGCACTAAAGATCGCTCCTTTAGAGGAAGTGATTGATGTTTTAAAAGAAAAGCTTAGAACTAATCATATTGATAGAGTAAAAAGAGGAGATTGTTCAATTGAGGCTGGTTTTATATGGTCTGATCTTCTTACAAATTTAGAAAGAGTTGGTGATCATTGCAACAACATTTCCGTTGAAATCATTGATGATCTTGCCTACGACAATAATTATCTTCATAAGACTAAAAGACATGCTAGTGAGGATGAAAACTTTGATTCTTTATTTAAAGAGTATTCTAACAAATATAATATTGATTAGTATAGAATAGTAATATGGCGTTAGGTACAGAAAAGGCTATTTTTGATACATTTGAAGAAATGTTAGAAGAAAGCTCTTTTGAAAAAATTGCAGTTTTAAATTTAAGCAAGAGATGTGGAATTTCTCCTAATACTTTTTATTATCATTTTGAAGATATTTATGATTTATTAAGCAAATGGTTTGAGAATAAACGCAAAGATTGGTTTAAAGAAGGCGATTTTAAAGGATCTTTAGAAGAATTATTTCATTATTGTAAGGATCATAAAAAACTTATTTATCATATCTATCATTCTTTATCTAGAGATTATCTAGAGAGAATGGTTTTTACCTATGAAAAAGAAACTTTGACTAATTATTTTAAGAACGTTCCAGAGCTTAGAAAGTTTTCTAAAGATGAAATGGATGAATTGACTGATTTTGTTTTATATGGTTTAACTGGTACCTTTATTAAGTTTATGTGGAGCGATATGAGTGAAGATATTTCCACGGTTGTTAATTCTGCCAATAACTTTTTGGAAGGCTATATAAAGTATTTTATTAATCGATGAAAACAAATAAGTTAGCACTACTTTCGATGATTCTATCGATGGCTTTAATATTAGCTTATATTGATAGTATTATTCCCTATAATTTTGTCATACCCGGAATTAAAATGGGGCTTTGTAATATTGCTATTGTTTTTGGACTATATAAACTTGGCATTAAAGAAGCTATTTTAATTTCTCTTACAAGAGTTTTTGTTATGACTATTTTATTTTCAAATGGCGTTACTTTCATCTATAGTATTGCTGGTGCTGTGCTATCACTTCTTGTTATGTGTATCTTAAAAAGATTTAATGTCTTTGATGAATATGGAGTTTCAATTGCAGGAGCCTTAGCTCATAATATTGGACAGCTTTTAGCTGCCATTTTCATTCTTCAAACAAATACTATTGTTTATTATTTGCCTTATTTATTATTATCAGGACTTATATCTGGTTTAATAATTGGTATCTTGTCAGCTATTATGATAAAAAGGATTAATCTATGAAAAAGGTTTTAATTACATTATTGCTTATTTTATTGTGTGGATGTAGTAGCAAGACTTATGAACAATACTATTATTCTTATTTTGATACAGTCAGTGTTGTTAAGTCTTATAGTAAAGATAATGAAACTACTTTTAATGATAAATGTAATGAAATAGAAAAAGTTCTTCTTAAGTATCATAATTATTTTGATATTTATGAAGATCACAACGTTAATGGATTATATAAATTAAATGAAAACGCTGGTGTTAGTCCAATTGTAATTGATGAAGAATTATTTGATTTTTTGTCTTTCGCAAAAGAAATATATGAAATCACAAATGGAAAAACCAATGTGATGATGGGCTCGCTTACTAGTATTTGGAAAGATGCAATAAGTAGTGAAACTTTGCCCGATGAAGAAAAGCTAATAGAAGCCAGTAAGCATATTGATATTAATTCTTTAATATTGGATAAGGATAATATGACTGCTTACATAAGTGACAAGAATGCATCAATTGATGTTGGTAGCATTTCTAAAGGCTATGTCTGCAATATGATTAAAGAAATGGATATTAATTTAGATGGCTATAGCATTTCTCTTGGAGGTAATGTTTTACTTATGGGCGAAAAGGCTGATGGCTCGCTTTTTAAAGTAGGAATTAAGGATCCACTTAAAACTGATAGTATTTTAGAAAAATATGAATTAACGGATACTTCTCTAGTTACTAGTGGCAACTATGAAAGGTATTTCGATTTCGATGGTGTTAGATATCACCACATAATTGATGATGATACACTATATCCTAGTACTTATTTTGCTAGTGTGACAATTATCTATCCTGATAGCGCATTATGCGATGGACTTTCTACAGCTTTGTTTTCTATGAGCATAGAAGATGGCAAAAAGATATTATCTAATTATGATGGCATAAAGGCTATTTGGGTCGATAATGATGGGAATATTACGCACTTTGGATAACAATGTAAGCGTTTATAAATGATAATTTTTTTAAATTTTTAACAAGTTATTATTTTAACTAGTTTTTTCCTTATATAATAGAATCAAGTGAGGGGAAAAGTATGCCATTTTTAATTGGGCCTATGTGTAAGAAGCTTAGGTCATTAAAGTATTTGACAGAAGAAAATTCTGTTTTAGAGCTTAACCCAGAGATTATTTCTATCCCATTATGCACGGGGGCATATGAGGGTCAAGCTAAAGTTAGTGTTGGCGATAAAGTAAAACTTGGACAGCTAATTGGACTATCTGAAGCACGTTTTTATGTGCCTTTTTATAGTTCTTGTTCAGGGGAAGTTATCGCTATTGAAAAGAAGATGTCTGCACGTCTTAAGCCATGTGAGCACATCATTATCAAAAATGATTTCAAGGATGAAAAAGAGTATTTAGAGAAAACTATTACTCTAGATAGTTCTAAGGAAGAAATCATTGATTTTATGAAGATGATTGGTCTTTTAGGACAGGGTGGTGCAGGCTTTCCAGCTTACGTTAAGTACAATACTGATAAGTGTGAAACATTACTTATTAATGCGGTAGAGTGTGAGCCTTATTTGACTGCTGATATCCGTAATATCGAGACTAATCCTGATGATTTTTATCTTGGTGTTAAATTGATGTTTAAGGCGTCAGGCGCTAAGAAATGCAAAATTGGTATTAAGGAATATCATGTGGAGACTATTGAATTATTAAGGGGATTATTTAATAAAGAGGAAGATATTGAGGTTTGTCCTGTTAGAGATGCTTATCCATATGGATGGGAAAGAACTTTGGTTAATACCTTATTAAATAAGCGATATGATAAGCTTCCTATTGAAGTTGGTGCTATTGTAAGCAATTGTACAAGTGCTATTACTTTAGCTAAGGCAGCTAAGGAAAAACTTCCAATGTATCAAAGATTTGTGACTATCTCAGGAGAAAATATCAAGCACGCTCATGATGTATTTTGTAGAATTGGTACTTCTATTAAAGAACTAATTGATGCATGTGGTGGAGTTAAGGTTTCTCCAGCGAATATTTTAATGGGTGGACCAATGATGGGAACTTGTGTTACTAAAGATGAGGTTTGCATCAATACTATTTCTAATGGTGTGACAATCTACAAACATGAAGAGATTAAGGCAATGTCTTGTTTGCGCTGTGGACAATGTGTTGAACACTGTCCAAGTAGTTTACAACCTTGTTCAATCAATGAAGCATTTAAGATTAATGATGTGAAAAGACTTGAGAAGCTTCATGTCTTAGATTGCATAGAATGTGGTATGTGTACTTACATTTGTCCAAGCAAGATTGAGGTAACAGAGAATATTAGGCGTGCTAAGCGTGTCTATAATTTAAGGAGGGCTAAATAATGGCAGAATATAAATTT
>CAVDDT010000013.1:0-8501 GCA_963607765.1 Paratractidigestivibacter sp.
TAGAATTTTCGCTGACATGGTAAAAGCAAGGCTCCTCACCACTGGAAATCATCCTATGATGGGGAGCTTTTTTTTCGCACTTTACTTCTGAACCCTTGACATCAATACTACCGTCTCGACATGCGTGGTAAAAGGGAACATATCAACAGGATTGATATCCCCTATCTCATATTTGCCTTCAAATTCCTTTAAATCTCTAGCCAAAGTAGCTGGATTGCATGAAATATAAACAATCTTATTAATATTACTTTTAATAATTGAATTAATTAAGTCATTGTTTAATCCTTTTCTTGGAGGATCAACGATAACAACATCTTTATCTTTTAAATATTTAGTTAAATCAGCTCTAGCATCATCTAGATAAAATGTTGCATTATCAACATTGTTTAACTCAGCATTGTCTTTGGCATTTAAAACAGCCTCTTTAACTATTTCAACACCAGTTACTTCTTTGCAATACTTAGACATAAACAAGGAAATAGTGCCTATGCCTGAGAATAGATCTAATAATCTAGTATTTCCATTCACATTAGCCAAATCTCTAGCTAACGAATATAGTTTAATCATTTGATGGTAATTAACTTGATAGAATGATTTTAGCGCAATCTTAAATTTCAATCCTTCAAATTCATCAACAATGTAATCTCTGCCAAACAGCACTTTTTCTTCGCTTCCTAGTATTACATTATCATCGCGCTTATTTAAATTAAGAATAATAGACTTTATTTGTGAATATGAACTCGTAATAGTCTTTACAAAAACATTTAAATTAGGCATGTTAAAATCATTCACAATAAGAGCTAACATTAGTTCATCAGTGCCCACTCCATGTTTGATTAAAATATGTCTAACATACTTATCTATTTTTAAGTCTAGTAATAATTTCTTTGTTTCATTAAAAAGGTTATTGCTAAGTTCTGTTTGAATAAAACATTTATCAAATTCTACTATGTCGTTAGAAAATTTACGATAAAAACCAAATTCATGATTCTTAACTGGAACTTGTACCTTATTACGATAGAAATAAGGATTATCGCACTTAAGAATATCATTAATATGAAGATCGAGATTCATATTCCTGAAAGTGGATTCCAAAGTTTTCTTTTTTAAAATAAGCTGATAATCATAATCAATATAGCGATAATCACAACCCCCACACTTATAAGCGATAGGACAATCGCTCTTAATTCTATATGGTGAAGGCTTAATCATCTTATCAATAATACCAAAAGCCATATTCTTCTTTTCAGCAATAATCTTGACATCAGCAATTTCGCCAGGAATCATTTCCTTGACAAAAACAACCAATCCATCATTTTTACAAATGCCTTGGCCATCTATCGAAATATCAATACACTCTAGATTAACAATCTGATTCTTCATAAAATAAAAAACCTCATATTTCTATGAGGCTTATTCTTCGCTACCGCTTTCTTCATTAGTTGACTCAGAACTGTTTGAAGTCTCGCCTCTTAGTTCCGCAGCTAAATCTTCATCAACAGCACTAGAAACACATTGTAATGAATAAGTATCCATATTAGAATTCTTAGTTAAAATGTAATAAATCATCGTATCATCATCTTCACTGATGTAGTTATAAACATTGATAGATAAATCATACATCTTCTCACTATCAGTAGAAGTAAAATAAGTAGAAATTGGAAGAGCTGTATTTACCGCATTGTAAACATCAACAGCCAAATCTTTAATTTGTGAATCACTTAAAGAATCAGTAGTATTCACATTAACACGATATTGAGCAGACTTTAATACAATCTCACAACTTTCTACACCACTCATAGCTGAAATAGTGGTTTCAAGTGACTTAGTATTAGAATTAGAAATTGATGGATTTAAATCATTATTGAACCTACTTCCTGAAACTGGCTTGCCAGTTTCAAGAGCGGCAGATAATAAGATTCCACCAAAGATTAAACAAGGAATCAAAATTACAATAATGCCAACAAGTAAGACAATGCCACCTTTAGACATTTTCTTCTTTTTAGTCTTTATCTTAACCTGATTTTGCGTATTTACTTTCTTAATGTTTTCCATAATCTATATTCTATCTTTTTGATAACTCCTTAGTCAATAAATCACTAGCCATTTTAGGATTAGCTTGTCCCTTAGATTTCTTCATAACTTGACCAACCATAAACCCTAAAGCTCTATCTTTGCCATTCTTGAAATCTTCAATAGACTTTGGATTCTCATCTAAAACTTCGGTTACAATTTTAAGGATTGCGTCCTCATTAGAAACTTGTTTAATGCCCTTTTCCTCAATAATCTCTTTTGGAGACTTAGAAGTATTAAACATTTCCTCAAGAACTTCTTTTCCTTGTTTAGAAGAAATCTCGTTTCCATCTATTACATTCGCAAGCTGTGCAAGATGTGAAGCACTAACTGGACTTTCCGTAATATCTTTATTAGCCTTAGACAATAAGCCTAATAGCTCGCTTGTAAGAAGATTACATAAAGTCTTAGGATTTTTAGCAGTATTCATGGCTTCATCAAAATAAAGCGATAAGTTTTTGCTTGCAAGAATTATAGAAGTATCATATTCACTTAGTTTAAATTCATTTAAATATCTCTTAGACTTTGCATCAGGAAGCTCAGGAAGAGAGTCTTCTACTTCCTTAATCATTGAATCAGGAATTCTGATTGGCGTAATATTAGGCTCAGGGAAGTACTTATAATCAACACTGCCTTCCTTTTTACGCATCGAAACAGTAGTCATTGTCTTTTCATCAAAACGTCTTGTTTCCTGTACTACCTTTTCGCCTTTTTCTAATACTTCAGCTTGTCTTTTAGCTTCATAATCAATAGCTTCCTTGACATTAGCTATACTATTTAAGTTTTTTACTTCAACTTTAGTGCCAAAAGTATTAGAACCCTTAGGCTTAATAGAAACGTTGACATCACATCTCATTTCACCCTCTTCCATACGGGCATTAGAGATTCCTAAATATTCAACGGTTTGATGAAGCTTTTCAACATATAATTGAGCTTCTTTTCCAGAACTCATATCTGGCTCAGAAACAATTTCAATAAGAGGAACACCAGCACGATTATAGTCAATAAGTGAAATATCATTTAAATGGAACTGCTTAGCTGTATCCTCTTCCATATGACATCTATTAATTCTAATAGATTTATACTTGCCATCTAGATAAATATCAATCTTACCATTTGAACCAATTGGATGAAATTGCTGAGTAATTTGGAAACCCTTAGGTAAATCTGAATAATAATAATTTTTACGATCAAATTTAACCAAAGTATCAATATTCATATCAAGAGCCTTGCATAGCGCAATAGCCTTTTTAACAGCCTCTTTATTTAAACAAGGAAGAATGCCTGGCATAGCTAAATCCACTTCATTAGTACAAGTATTAGCCTCTTGTTTAAACTTATAAGGAGCGCCAGAGAACATCTTTGTCTTTGTGTTTAATTCAAGGTGAATTTCAATACCTACTACAACATCATATTCCATTAGAAATCCTCCTTAATATCGCCCTTTAAGCCAGTGTAGTCTTCAATAGCCTTAGCTACATTAAACATAACATCTTCCTTAAAAGGATTAGCGGTAATATTAACGCCAACCGGAAGGCCATCAACTTTTCCCATTGGAAGAGTCATTGATGGAAGACCAGCAAAATTGCCAATTACCATATGATTATCAGCAATCAAGTATTCATCATTTAATTCATTTGTACTTGTATCATTAATCAAAGGAGCAACATTACTAGCTGCAGGAGCAATTAAAATATCAGCATCCTTTAATTTATCCATTACATTATTTACAATCAATCTTCTAATCTTTTGCGCTTTTCTTAAAATTCTCTCTTGGTTTTCTTCAAATAATGCATAAGAGCCAATAATGAAACGTTTCTTAATCCAAGGGCCAAATCCCTCAGTACGTGTATTCATCATGATTTCTTCTACTGAAGCACCATCTACTCTTCTACCAAAATCAATGCCTGTTAAATTAGAATGATTAGCAGTAGCCTCCGCATTAGCAATAATGTAGTAAACAGGAAGAATGGCTTTCATTAACTGTTCATCAAAATAAACTTCTTCAACAATAGCACCCTTCTTTTTTAAACCATCTAGCACATTATTAAATAAAGAAATAATATTGCCATTAGAAATCGCATCAGTAACATTCTTAAATACAAGAATCTTCTTTCCATTAACATCACTATTCAAAAGTTCACTATATTTTAGAACTTCGTTATAGCTAGAAGTCATATCCTTATCATCTCTACCAGCCAATACTTCAAGTAGTTTGCAAGCATCTTCTACGCAAGTTGTAAAGTAGCCAACATGATCAAGACTAGAAGCATATGGAATAATACCATATCTAGAAATACGGCCATATGTAGGCTTAACACCAACTATTCCACAATATGAAGCAGGCTTTCTAACTGAATCTCCAGTATCTGAACCAATAGCACATGAAACAGCACCACTAGCTACAAGAACTGCACTTCCACCTGATGATCCACCAGATATTCTATCTAAATCATATGGATTTTTAACAGGACCTGTTAAAGCAGTTAAGTTAGTACCACCCATTGCAAGTTCATCCATGCTGGCTTTACATACAGGTACAAAGCCATTAGCTTCTAATTTATCAACAATCGTTGCATTATATACAGGAACATAGTTTTCAAGCAATTTACATGAAGCGGTAGTCTTAACACCTTTTGTTGAAACATTGTCCTTTAAAGCAATCGCAATGCCATCTTTATTAGGTTCAATAGGAGTAACAACACAATTTAGTTTTTCGCTAACTTCTATACATTTTTTATAAGCATCATAAGTGCTACAAGTATCTTTAATAAACATTATTTAAGTACCTTAGGTACAACAACATGCCCCGAAATAACTTTAGCAGCATTGCTTAAAGCATCCTTTTGACTAAGGACATTTGTTACCTCATCCTCTCTAAAAAAGCTTGTTTCACTCTCAAAAGGATAGATCATTTCCTCTACCCCATCAGTATCAATTTCCTCAAAAAAGCTTAACATTTTTTCTAATAAATCAAATTCATCAGCAATGTCACCAGCTTCTTTATCACTAACTGAGAACATCAAATTGTTCGCTAATTTCTTAATTTCTTCTTTTTCCATACCCAACAATTATAGCATGTTTCTAAACTCTTCTTCACTTATTGTCTTAATGCCTAATTCATTAGCCTTAGTAAGTTTAGAACCTGCACTTTCTCCATATATTACATAATCAGTATTCTTAGAAACACTACTTGCACAATGTGCTCCAAGATTCTCTAATAATTCAGTAGCTTCTTTTCTAGTGTAGATAGTTAAAGTGCCTGTTAAAACAACAGTCTTATCCTTGAAAGGACTATCACTAACAACAGAATTATCTATATAATTCATATTTAAACCAAATAGTTTTAGTTTATTAATCATATTAATGTTGTTTTCATCCTTAAAGTAATCAACTATACCTTCAGCTGTAATAGGACCGATATCCTTGATATTACTTAAATCTTCTACAGTAGCATTCATTAAATTATCCATTGTCTTAAAGTTAGAAGCTAGTATCTTAGCAGCCTTCTCGCCTACTTGCCTTATGCCTAATCCAAATAATAGTTTTTCTAAAGAATTCCTCTTACTATTTTCAATGGCTTCTACAAGATTGTCGTATGATTTTTGGCCCATCTTTTCAATATTTAAGATAATATCTTTCTTATTAAATAAAGTATAAATATCTTCGAAACTACTTAAAATGCCATTATTATAAAAAGTCTCTACTTTCTTTTCGCCAAGTCCATCAATATTCATCGCATCTCTACTGGCAAAATGAGCTATGCCAAAAACAAGTCTAGCTTGGCAATCCGAATTAATGCAAAAGTGTGCAGCCTCATCTTCAAAACGATATAGTTTGCCTCCACATACTGGACAAGTATTTGGAAAAACAAAGGGAATTTGGCTGCCATCTCTATTTTCCTTAACACTTCTTACTACTTCAGGAATAATATCGCCAGCTTTTCTAACGATGATTGTATCGTTTACTCTAATATCTTTTTCTTTGATATAGTCTTCATTATGAAGTGTAGCATAACCAATTGTAGTACCAGCGCACTTAACAGGAGAAAACTTGGCATTTGGTGTGCATTTACCAGTTCTTCCTACCGTAATAAAGATATCTTCTACTTTAGTTCTAACTTCTTCAGCTGGAAACTTATAAGCTATAGCCCACTTTGGAATACGTGATGTAAAGCCCAATTCTTTTTGTAAAACATAGCTATTAACTTTAATTACCATGCCATCTATTTCATATGGAAGATCTGGTCTTAT
Organism: Paratractidigestivibacter sp.; assembly: GCA_963607765.1. Classification (GTDB taxonomy): domain Bacteria; phylum Bacillota_I; class Bacilli_A; order Erysipelotrichales; family Erysipelotrichaceae; genus Colivicinus. Next base: position 6,327 of record CAVDDT010000013.1, read on the forward strand.
TTTAGCCGTTTCATCTATTCTTTCAATTACTTCTTCAATATTCTTGCAAAGCTTCATCGTGTCATTCACTCTAAAGCCTAGTCTTTTAGCGTACATTAAAGAATCATAATGGGTATCAGCATTAACATCATCTGGCACATGGTACCAAAAACCATCCAATCCCCTTGAAGCGCAAATACTTGAATCTAGTTGTCTAATAGAGCCAGCTGCTGCATTTCTAGGATTAGCGAATTCTTCCTCGCCATTATCTCTTTTGATTTGGTTTAAGGCATAAAATGCCTTTTTAGGCATATATACTTCACCACGAATATCATATCTTTGAGTATATTTAATCTTTAAAGGAATAGACTTAATAGTCTTAACATTGTTAGTAACATCCTCGCCTACTATGCCATCTCCTCTTGTGACAGCTTGTTTAAATAAGCCATCTTCATAGATTAAAGACATAGCAAGTCCATCTATCTTATATTCAACACAATATTCTACATCACCATATAAACTAGTAATCTTATTTGACCATTCTCTTAATTCATCATATGAGAAAACATCTCCCAAAGATAACATAGGTTTAGTATGCGTTACTTTATTAAAAGATTCTAATACTGAATAGCCAACTTTTTTAGTAGGAGAACTTGGATCATCTAGTTCTGGATATTTAGCTTCTAGATTTTCTAATTCTCTATACAACATATCGTACTCGCCATCTGGAATTGTTGGCTTGTCCAATACATGATATTCATAATTATATTTAGTTATTAATTCTCTTAGCTCTTTAAGTCTTTCAATTTCATTTTCCATAGTAAATCTCCAAATAAATTATAAACTGTGCAAATAAAAAAGTGCATAGCTAACTATGCACCTAAATTATGTTTTAAATTATTATTATTATTCAAGACCAATTAAATAATAATAAACAGGAACATCACCCTTAATTACATCTACTTCACAATCAGTATTAGATTCAACGTAATTAACTATTTCATCAGTGATTTCATCATCTATATTTTCGCCTGTAATTAAAGTCATAAGTTCTTTATCTTCATCAACAATATTATCAATAAGTTTATGACAAACTTCCTTTAAATCAGCACCATTAGCGACGATAGTTTTGTTTGCCATAGCCATATAATCGCCTTGTTTTAAAGACATGCCATCAATTGTAGTATCCTTTACTGCATAAGTAACACTAGCTGTCTTAACATCTTTGCATACATTGTTAAATTCATTAACATTATCTTCAAAAGAACCTTCAGGGTTATATCTAGCTAAACAGCTTAAACAAGCTTGAATTGACTTGCATTCAACTACTACAACTTTCTTATCTTCAACCAAATCTCTTGCTTGACATGCAGCCAAATAAATATTTGAGTTATTAGGGAAAATCATAATCTTCTCACAATTATCTAATTCCTTAATTTTATCCAAGAAATCATTAGTGGAAGGATTCATTGTTTGACCACCGGAAATGATACAATCAACACCCAAATCTTTCATTAGATTAGTAATGCCTTCACCTGAAGCAACAGCAACAATACCAATATTCTTCTTTTCTTTAGTAGGAGCCTTTTCCTCACTAATTAGATTAGAATGCTGTTCTTGCATGTTCTCAATCTTAATCTTAACGAATTCGCCATATCTTTGAGCTAGATTTAAAGCATCGCCTGGATGCAAAGTATGAACATGAACTTTAATTAAATCTTCATCCTTAACAAGAACCAATGATTCACCATCTTTTGCAAGCTTATCCTTTAAAATATTTTCATCAAAGTTTTTCTTATAATTATCAGAAAGTCTTAAGATAAATTCTGTACAATAGCCAAATTCTTCATTGCTAAATAAAGATTGTGCATTCTTAGCAAGTTCAACGGTAACTGAATTGGTTTTAACAGGATTCCCCTTCAAGAAAGAAACGAAACCTTCAACAATTCTGCAAAGTCCAGCACCGCCGCTATCCACAACGTTTGCCTCTTTTAAAATAGGAAGAAGTTCAGGAGTGCCAGCTAAAGATGTTTGCATATGAGCATATAGGCAATCAAAGTATTCATTGACGTCCATTTTACTATTTTCTTTAAATTCCTTATGAGCATACCAGCTAGATTCTCTAATAACTGTAAGAATCGTACCTTCAACCGGTTTCATAATAGCCTTATAAGCTACTCTAGTACCATTTTCAAA
>CAVDDT010000014.1:0-27784 GCA_963607765.1 Paratractidigestivibacter sp.
TAAGCATATTTAATTTGTATAGTTTATAATAATGTAGTAAAATTATATCACGCTTTAAAGAGGTGAATTATGTTAAGAGTTGTATTATTAATTGTTTCTATATTACTTATACTTATATCTTTACTACAAAGTGGTAAATCTGATGGACTTAGTGCTTTCACTGGTTCAGGCGATTTAGGTTTATTCCAAAACGTAAAGGAAAGAGGACCTGAGAAAGTTATTTCAAATGTAACTATGATACTTGGAATTGTCTTCTTTGTCTTAGTTATTGTAATTAGAGTAGTAGAGGGATAAACGTCCCTTTTATTTTTGTATGGGAATTAAAGAGGTTGCGGTAAATAAAAAAGCTTATCATGACTATGAGATCTTAGATAAATATGAGGCTGGTATTAGCCTTTTGGGTACTGAGATTAAGTCTATTAGAAGAGGTAAGGTTCAATTGAAGGAAGCTTATGTTTCTTTTATAAAGGGTGAGGCTTATGTAAAGGGTATGAACATTGCACAATATGATTTGGGCAATCGTTTTAATCATGATGAAACTAGAGATAGAAAATTGCTTCTTCATAAATACGAGATTACTAAGCTTTATAGTAAGACTAGATTGCAGGGTCTTACAGTTATTCCTTTAAAGATGTATCTTAAGGATGGAAGAGCTAAGCTTGAGATTGGTTTGGCGCGTGGTAAAACATTATATGATAAGCGTGAGGATGATAAGCTTAGGTCAATGAAAATGGAGGCTTTAAAGGCAACTAGACGATGAGAGTTTTTAAATGGTTACAGGTAGTAATTTTAGCCTTTTTGCTTGGTACTACAATTTATTTGGGACATTTAGTATATGATTTAAAGACCACTAAAGAAGAGAAGACTAATGAGGTAACTTCTTTAAATGAGAAGATAGCAAAGTTAGATGATGAGATCGCTTCTATCAATAGTCAAATTGAAACAGCTAATAGTGAGAATAGTGATTCTATCAAGGAGTACAACAATTGGGTAAGACACAAAGGAAAACTAGAAGAAGTTTTAGGTTACTAGGCGTTTTTTTAATGGCTTTTCTTTCGGTTGGTTTAGCTGTTGCGTGTGCCTATTTTTATAAAGAATATAACGATATTAATGCGGATATAGCTTCTTTAGATACGCAAATTAGTTCTTTAAATGAAACTGTTGATAGTAAAAACAGTGAAGTTTCTTCTTTGAAAAGTACATTAAGTGATTTGAATAATATTGAAGAATCTATTTCTAGAGTAAAAGAGGAATTTTTTACTTTGGCTTTAGAGGCTCATAATAAGGCTGAAAGTGGTGAAGCTGATTTTAAGGTATGTTATCTTACTTTTGATGATGGGCCATATCGTAAAACCACTCCTACTTTTTTAGATATTCTTGATAAGCATGATGCGCAAGCTACTTTCTTTTTGCTTGAAAAAGAAGGTGATGATGACATTTATTTAAGAGAGAAGATTAGTGGTCATACTATTGGCAATCATACTGCTAGTCATAAAATTAAGGCCATTTATAGTAGTGTTGATAGTTTTATTGCGGACGTTAAAGAGAATAGAGAATTTATTCAAGACTTGCTTGGCATTACTACTGATGTGATGCGTTTTCCTGGCGGTTCTCCACAAGCTGCTTATATGGGCCTTGATAAAAGTTCCATTGTTAGTGAACTAGTTGATATGCACTATGGCTATGTGGATTGGAATTTAACTACTGGTGATGGTGGTGGTTATGTTGATGTTGATGAATCATTACATAATGTCATTGATTATTCTAGTAACTTTAATACACTTGTTATTCTTATGCATGATTATAGTGTAAATACTTCTTTATGCTTAGATGATATGCTTACTGAGCTTGAGAACCAGGGCTTTATTTTCTTACCATTGTGGTATGATTCTCCTGCTGTTAAGAAACAATAATGAAAAAAGAAATTAATGAGGCTTTCAAAGATTCCTTGCCTATCATGGCGGGGTATATTGTTTTGGGGTCGGGCTTTGGCATTGTTGCCAATAGCTATGACTTTAATATACTTGTGCCTATTTTAATGAGCCTTTTTATTTATGCAGGTAGTATGGAATATCTTGCGTTAAGTTTGATTAGTGTTGGAACTTCACTGATTAGTACTTTCATTACAACAATTGTAGTTAATTTAAGGCATTTATTTTATGGCATTTCTATGTTAGAAAAATACAATGATTTAAATAAGAGTAAGATTTATACTATTTTTGCGTTAACTGATGAAACTTTTTCGGTTGTTACTTCTAAGAAAATGGATGGCTTAGATAAATCATATTATTTTTATATTTCATTGTTTAATCAAATATATTGGGTGGCAGGCACTATTTTGGGATACTTAATTGGCAGTGTCTTACCATTTAGTACTAATGGTGTTGATTTTTCAATGACAGCTTTATTTATTTGCGTAGTCATCAATCAATGGGAAGAATGCAATAACCATTTGCCTGCTTTATTTGGCTTTGCCTTTTCTATAATTTGTTTAATAATTTTTGGAAGCAGTAATTTTCTTATTCCATCTATTCTTTTGATTTGCGTTTCACTTACATTATGTAGAGGTAAATTAGATGAGTAATGCATATATTTATGGCATGATTGGTGTGATTGCTTTAGCGACAATCATTATTCGTTTTTTACCTTTTATTATTTTTAAAAGTAATACACCAGCTATTATTAAATACTTGGGCAATGTTTTGCCTTATTCAATTATGGCAATGTTAGTCGTGTATTGTTTGAAAAGTGTTAATTTTAACAGTATATCTAATTTTTTACCCGAACTTATTGCTAGTCTGGTAGTTGTGCTGGTTCATAAAATTAAGCATAATATGTTGCTTTCAATTATTGTTGGTACTGTTTTATATATGCTTCTTATTAATTTAATTTAATGGGCTTTCGTTTTTGTCTTGATTTGTGCTGCTATTATGTCTATAATTTGTGAGAAGACTTTAATATAGTACGAGATACTATGAAGGCGGAATGATTTTTAGTGTAATTTTTTAAAATATCAACCCCGATAGTATCAACTACGGGGTTTTTGTTTAGGAGGAATTATGGAAAAGTCAAAAATGTCGTTAGCTAAGAAGATGGCAATTGCTTTAGTTCTTGGCATTGTAGTTGGTATTTCAATGATTTTGTTAAGAGTCAATCTTACAAATGGTGGCAATGAGGAAACGTGGAATGTGATTAATAATCTATTGTTTGCGGATATCAGTGCTGCTGGTAATGAAAAGGCAATCGGTTTATTTTATATTGTTGGTCAATTGTTTGTGAAGGCAATGCAAGTTATTATTATTCCAATGGTATTTACTTCTATCGTTATGGCGATGATTAGAATATCAGATGCGAAAAAACTTGGCAGAATTGCTTCTAAGACAATTGGCTATTTTTTATTAACAACAGTTATCGCAATTGTTTTAGCTTCGATTTGCGGAATGCTTGCCTATAATGCAGGATTATTTAAAACAGGAGAGCTTGCGATTGAAGGAACTACAGGTTCTAGTTCAAGCAACCCACTTCTAATTATTTTAAATGCAGTGCCTAGTAACTTTGTGAGTGCTTTAAGCAATAATAGCGGTGTACTTGCGATTGTTGTGTGTGCTGTAGCTGTTGGCTTAGGAATTAATGCTTGTAAAGAAAAGTTTGATATCTTACCTAAAGCATGCCAAGAAATATCTGATCTAGTCACAGTTATCTTGGGCTGGATTGTTAATGCTTGTGCACCTGTTGCGATTTTCTGTTTATTAACTAGAACTTGTGCATCATATGGTGTATCTTACTTAAAGCCTGCATTAAGTTATGTAATATTAACTACAGCGTTATTATTGATCTTCTTGTTTGTGTTCTATCCTTTGTTTGTAAGTGTAACTACAAAGTTAAATCCAAAACAATTCGCTAAGAAGATGAGCAAGGTTGCCCTATTTGGCTTCTCTACTTCATCTAGCGCAGCTACTTTGCCAATGAATCTTGAGACTACTAAGGATGAGCTAGGCGTTAGTGAAGAAATTAGTTCGTTTGTCTTGCCACTTGGCATGACCGTCAATATGGATGGCACTGCTTTGATGCAAGTTGTTGCGTCAATCTTTATTGCGGGGGTAGCTGGATATACAGTTAGCCTTCCTCAAATCTTGTTGATTGGAGTATTAGCTGTTATTGCATCTATTGGAACTCCTGCTGCTCCTGGTGCTGGTGCTGTAATCTTGTTTACAATCTTGTCAGGCGTAGGCTTTACAAATGAGATTGCACTTAGTGTATATGCGTTAATTCTTGCGATTAATCGTCCAATTGAGATGCTTGTTACTGCTTTAAATGTAACGGGCGATACCGCTTGTGCTATGGCTGTGGCAAAAAGTGAGAATGCTTTAGATGAAGAGATTTTCAATAGTGAAAGCAAATAATGGAGAGATTGATTCTAAAAGTAAAAAGCAATATTAAACAAGGGAGGGATTTCTTTATCCTTCACCTTGTTTCTAATAAGTTACCAGAAATAATTCCTGGGCAATTTTTGAATATAGAAATTGAAGGGAAATATCTAAATAGACCTATTTCAATATGCGACGTGAATGATAACGAGATTACTTTAGCTATCAAGGTTAATGGTGAGGGTACTAAACTTTTATCTAGGCTAAAAGAAAATGATGATGTTAAGGTTCTTCTTCCATTGGGGAATGGAATTGATTTAACTAAGTTTGATAAAGAGATTCTTTTGATTGGTGGAGGAATTGGTGTAGCTCCTCTTGTCTATATCGCTAAAAAATGTAAAGAGAATGGCTTGAAAGTAACTACAGTACTTGGCTTTAGAGATAGAGATAATACGTTACTTTTAAATGAATTTAATAAGTATAGCGATGAATTATTTATTTCATATGATAGTGATAATGAAAATGTTGTTACTAAGATTAAAGAGAATGATTTAACTGATATTAGGTTTTTTGCTTGTGGTCCTATTATTATGCTTAAGAGCGTTAGTGAATTATGCGAAGATGGTTATTGTTCTCTTGAATCTAGAATGGGCTGTGGTTTTGGAACTTGTATGGGCTGTTCAACTGGTTTTAAAGGCGGCAATAAGCGAATATGCAAGGATGGTCCAGTGTTTAATGAGGAAGAGATATTATGGGAAAACTTAATGTAAATTTATCAGGTTTAGATTTAAAGAATCCTCTTATTCCTGCTTCTGGAACATTTGGTTATGGGCTTGAATTTAGTGAAATATATGATTTAAATATTTTGGGTTCTTTTTCTATAAAAGGCACCACTTTAAATAAAAGATGTGGTAATCCTTTGCCTAGAATTTGTGAATATGATTATGGGATGCTTAATAGTGTGGGGCTTGAAAATCCAGGCGTAGATAGTGTTATTAATGACTATTTTCCTAAGTTAAAGAAAGTGTATTTTGGCAAGGTAATAGCCAATGTGTCTGGTTTTTCTATCGATGAATATGTTAAGTGTGCCAAAAAGCTTGATAGAGAAGACATTGTTGGATTAATTGAGCTTAATATTAGTTGTCCAAATGTTCATGGCGGTGGTATGTCTTTTGGAACAGATGTTGATAGTGCAATTAGTGTTTTAAAAGAAGTTAAGAAAGTTTGTAAGAAGCCGGTGTATGTAAAGTGTACCCCACAATGCAAGGACATTATTAAGATGGCTAAGGCGTTAGAGGAAAATGGTGCTGATGGTTTGGTTTTATTTAATACTTATCTAGGTATGAGGATTGATATTAAAACAGGTAAGCCTATTTTGAAGAATATTACTGGTGGTGTATCAGGGCCTGGTGTATTTCCAATGGTGCTTGAGAGTATATATAAGGTTAAAAAAGAAGTGAATATTCCAATTATTGGCTGTGGCGGTGTAAATAAGGCTAGCGATGTTTTAGAGATGATGATGGCTGGTGCTAATGCGGTGGAAATTGGTAGTGCGAATTTGAAGAATCCTTATGCGATTGTTGATATCTTAAATGATTTAAATAAGCTAATGGATGATTTAAAAATAGATGACATAAATGATATTGTTGGAAGGAGTTTAAATGTCTAGAGAAGTTATTGTTGCATGTGATTTTAAGGATAGAGAGAGTTTGCTTGCTTTCCTTGATAATTTTAAGGATGAGAAACCTTTCTTAAAACTTGGCATGGAAATCTTTTATAAAGAGGGACCAGAGCTTGTAAAAGAGATTAAAAAAAGAGGTCATAAAATTTTCTTGGATCTTAAATTGTGTGATATTCCAAATACAGTTTATAAGGCTATGCTTAATTTGGCTGATCTTGATGTTGATATGGTTAATGTACATGCTTTTGGTGGGATAGAGATGATGGCTGCTGCTAAAAAGGCTTTGGTTGAAAAGGGCAAGGATACTAAGCTTTTGGCGGTAACAATTCTTACCAGTTTAAATGATGAGAGTTTAAAGAAGGAACTTTTGATTAATGAAGATCTTTCTAAGACAGTTATTCATTATGCACAAAATGCTAAAATGGCTGGATGTGATGGTGTTGTTTGTTCGCCTCTTGAAAGTGGCATTGTGCATGAAAATTGTTCAGAAGATTTTTTAACTGTTACTCCAGGTGTTCGTTTTGCGGATGATGATAAGGGCGACCAAAAAAGAGTTACCACTCCAAGTAGGGCAAGAGAGCTTGGTTCATCTTATATCGTAGTAGGAAGAAGCATTACAGGTGCTAGTGACCCTGTCAAGGCATATAGAAGAGCTAGTAGAGATTTTAAAGGAGAATAATAATGGATAGAATTATTGCAAGAGACTTATTGAAGATTAAGGCTGTTTTTTTAAGGCCAGAGGAGCCTTTTATTTGGGCAAGTGGTATTAAGTCACCTATTTATTGTGATAATAGATTAACTTTGTCTGATGTTGATGTTAGAAAAGATGTCGAGAACTCTTTGGCTGAGGTAATTAAGAAGCATTATCCTGATGTAGAAATGGTTATGGGTACTTCTACTGCAGGTATTGCACATGCAGCAATCGTGGCTACAATTTTAAATCTTCCAATGGGTTATGTAAGAGCTTCTACTAAGGACCATGGGCGTAATAATCGTATTGAAGGAAAGCTTGAAAAGGGCACTAAGTGTGTGGTTATTGAGGATTTAATTTCCACTGCTAAGTCTGCGATTGATGTTAGCGAAACTTTAAGAGAGGCAGGGGCTGAGGTGCTTGGAATAGCTTCTATCTTTACATACGATATGAAGAAGTCGACAATTCTTTTGGCCGAGCATAATCTAGTTAATCATTCAGCTTGTGACTATGATACTTTGATTGATGTGGCTATTGAGAATGGCTATATTCAAAAGGAACAAAAGGATGCGTTAATTTCATTTAGAAATAATCCTGATGATGAAAGTTGGATCAACAAATAAGTTATTAAGCTATCTTTTGATAGCTTTTTAAATTCACTTTTAAAAGTGCTATTATAAACAAGTATTAATATGAAATTATTTTATAAGCAAACATATAAAACTAGCGTAAATGATTTAACTGATATTAGTTCTTCTATTAAGAAGGAGTGCCTTGATAATAAATTTTCTAATAGAGAAATACAAGTGGCTTTACTTTTATTAGAGGAATTGAGTGTTTGCTTTTCGTGTGGGAATTTAGATAAAGAACTTGATGTTTCTTTCGAGAAAAGATGGGGAAGTTATTATCTTAATGTAGCTTGTAAAAGCGATGAGTGCATAAATCCTTTGGATCTTATCAAGGAATATGATGAAAATGATATAGAACAAAGCGCTAGGCATGCGATTTTTTCTGCTTATAAGAAGAATCTTAATTTTGTAAGAAAAGGTAATGTCAATAGTGTTAGCTGCAGAATTCATGAATCAGGCAATAAGGCTGTATATTATACTTTTGGGGCAATGATTCTAGGCACTATTTGCGGCTTATTGATTAAAAGCGTTGCCTCAGAGTCTTTAGCTAGCGCTTTGTCCACTAATTTATTTGGTGTTATTCCTACTTTGTTTATAAATGCACTTAAGATGATTCTTGCACCACTTGTGTTTTGTTCGATTGAGACAAGTATCAGTGGGCTTTCTGATATATCAAGATTTGGCAAGATGGCAATTAAAATTGTTGGCATGTATCTAATTACTAGTGTGATGTCGATGTTTCTTGGCTATGGTTTAGGTGATATTTTTTTTAAAAATGGCGTAGGTTTCTCACTTGAAAAAGTTGGCCAATCGATTGAATATTCATCTAATATTGAAACTATACGTAATACCATAGTTGGCATTATTCCTTCTGATTTAGTTTCGCCAATAACAAGTGGAGCCATGATGCAAATTATTTTTGTGGGCGTGCTTGTTGGTGTTTGTGCAAATTCTTTGGGCGATAGAATTAAGCCATTTAATGATTTTATAGATTCAATTAATACCCTTTGTAAGAAAATCATTTCAACTATTATGAAGTTTTTGCCATTATCTTGTTTTTGTTCAATGGTTTCAAATGTGATAGATACTGGTGTTGGCAGTATGCTTTCAATGTTTAAACTAGTGGCTGTTATTTATCTTGCCTGCATAATAATTATGATTATCTATTTCATTTTGATTGCTGTTTTTGCAAGAATAAATCCTCTTTCTTTTTTAAGAAAAGTGTTGCCTTATATGCTGACTCCTTTTGCGCTTTGTAGCAGCGCAGCATGCGTGCCTATGACTATTGATACTTGCATAAATAAACTAGGTATAGATGAGAAGCTTACTTATTTTTCTATCCCGCTTGGGGCAACGATTAATATGAATGGTACTTGTGCGTGTCTTGTGCTTTTCACATATTTGTTCGCGGTAGCATCAGGCATTCAAATGAATGCTGGTTTGTGGCTTAATGTGTTTATCACAATATTAATGTTGGCGGTTGGTGCGCCTGGTGTTCCAGGTGGCTTAATTATTACGGGTACCACAATATTTACTATCGTTGGTGTGCCTGCCAGTGCAATTAGTCTAGTTATGGGTATCAATCAATTTATTGATATGATTACGACTGTAGCTAATATATTTGGTGATATTTCTTGTACAACTATTGTTGCTTGTAACGATAATTGCATAGATAAAGAAATTTATAATAAATAGCTTATAAAAATGTGTCATATGATGTTTCTTGTCTTAGCGCACTATATTGCTGTGGTGATATAGCAAATAAGGAGGGACTAACTATGAATAAAGAATTGATTTTATATCATGGGTCTATTCAAGTGCATGAACAAAGAAACAAGAATATAAATAAAGCTAGTGGAGAAACATTTGTATAATTTATCAAAAGTAATAGGGTGTTCAATGGAAGATAACTTTTATTAGTAAAAAAGATGGACTATTTTTGATAGTCCATCTTTACTTAGTTATTTTTTCTTTTTAGTTTTCTTTTCTTCTTCAAGAGTTTGATATGTACCGTTATATGATTCTATTAGGATTGTCTTAATATCTTCAATCATTGGCACCCTTGGGTTAGCTGGTGAGCATTGATCTTCATATGCTAAGAAGGCAATTTTATCTAGATTATCCATCCATACTTTTTCGCCACAATCTGTTTGAGCTTTAAATGACATATCAATGCCTAGTTCAACAGCTAGGTTATATACGGCATCTGCGTATGCTCTTACGCCTTCTTCTACTGTATTGAATTTACAGCCAATCGTTCTTGCTAGTTCAGCATATCTTTCATCAGCTTTATAATAATTGTATTTTGGCCATATACCTGGTTTAGATGGCTTTGTGCCATTGTATCTAATTACATATGGAAGAAGGATTGCGTTAGCTCTTCCATGAGGAACATGGTATTCACCACCAATTTTATGGGCAATTGAGTGGTTTAGTCCAAGGAAGGCGTTGGCAAAGGCCATACCTGCAAGACAGCTTGCATTATGCATCTTTTCTCTAGCTTCTGGATCTTTTTTGCCATTTCTATAAGCACGTGGCAAATATTCAAAGACAAGTTTAATTGCCTGTAGGCATAGTCCATCAGTGAAGTCGTTTGCCATTGTTGAAACATAGGCTTCAGTAGCGTGAGTTAGGACATCTAGTCCTGTATCAGCTGTTACTTTGGCTGGCAAAGACATTGTAAGAGATGGGTCAACTATTGCAACCGTTGGTGTTAGGGAATAGTCTGTTAGTGGATATTTCTTGTGTTCAACTTTATCGGTAATTACCGCAAATGGTGTTACTTCACTACCTGTTCCTGATGTTGTTGGAATACAAACAAGTTTTGATTTCCTTCCTAGTTCTGGATATCTAAAGGCGCGTTTTCTAATGTCCATGAATTTTTGCTTTAGGTCATTGAAGTCAACATCTGGTTGTTCATAGAATAGCCACATGCCCTTAGCTGCATCCATACAGCTTCCTCCACCTAGGGCGATGATTGTATCTGGCTTAAAGGCGTCCATTAAAGATAAGCCTTTCTTTACAGTTTGAATAGAAGGATCTGGTTCGACATCGCAGAATAGTTGCACCTGGACTGGATTTCTTCTTTTTTCTAATTGATCAGTAATTTTTGAGACATATCCTAAATCTACCATTGATCTATCGGTTACGATAAATGCTCTTTCAATATCGCGCATGTCTTTTAAGTATTCAATAGAGTTTCTTTCGAAGTAGATTTTTGATGGTATCTTAAACCATTGCATATTATTTCTTCTCCTTGCGACTTTCTTAATGTTTAATAAATTGATTGAGCTAATATTGCCACTTACTGAATTGTGCCCATATGAGCCACATCCAAGAGTAAGAGAAGGAATCATTGAATTATAGATATTGCCTATGCCACCAAGAGAGCTCGGAGAATTCACAACGATTCGGCACGCTTTTAGTCTTTCACCATATTTAACCGCTAGTTCATCATTCATTGTGTGGATGGCGGCTGTATGTCCTAATCCATTGAATTCCACCATTGCTTCAGCTTTATCAAAACCGTCTTCTATTGAATTAGCCTTTAGTAATGCTAGTACAGGAGATAGTTTTTCACGAGTCAATGGTTCATTAACGCCAACTTCCTTACATTCACACATTAATATCGAAGTATCTTTAGGTACTTCAAAGCCAGCTCTTTTTGCGATTTCATAAGCAGGCTTTCCTACAATCCATGGGTCAAGTTTAGCGTTTATCGCTTCTTTAGTGTAACCTTTTACACCAAATAGAGATTTTTCAAGAAGTTCTTTTTCTTCTTTATTACAGAAATGAACTTTATAGTCTAGGAATAGCTCTTTGGCGTCATTATAGATTTCTTTATCAATGATAACCGCTTGTTCAGATGCACAAATCATGCCATTATCGAATGTTTTAGACATTACTACATCGTTGATGGCTTGTTTTAGATTAGCTGTTGTTTCGATATAAGCAGGGACATTTCCGGCGCCAACACCAAGTGCAGGTTTACCACATGAGTATGCTGCTTTAACCATTGCATTACCACCTGTTGCCAAGATTGTCGCAACATCGGGGTGGTTCATTAAAGCACTTGTGGCGTCCATTGATGGATGTTCAATCCATTGGATACAGTGTTTAGGAGCGCCAGCTTTAACAGCTGCTTCATAAACCACTTTAGCTGCTTGCACTGATGATTTTTGCGCATTTGGGTGGAAAGCAAAAACAATTGGGTTTCTTGTCTTTAAGCAAATAAGAGATTTAAAAATTGCTGTACTAGTTGGATTTGTGACTGGGGTAATACCGCAGACAACACCAACTGGATCTGCGATGTATGACATACCTTCTACTTCATCTTCTTTTATTACGCCAACAGTTTTTTGATGACGCATATTATTTACGATATATTCGCATGCGAATAGGTTTTTTGTTGCCTTGTCTTCAAAGACACCTCTGCCTGTTTCTTCAATTGCTGCTTTGGCTAGATTCCCATGTTGGTCTAAAGCGGCTACGCTTGCTTTAGCGACGATGTAGTCAACTTTGTCTTGGTCAAGTAATTCAAATTCATCTAGGGCTTCTAAGGCATTTTTTACTAGTGAATTTATTTCTTTTTGAACGTTTGTTTCCATTTGTATACCTCACTTGATAAAATTATCACAAAAGATATTTAAATAATCAATAGTTTTTGTTAAATTTTTAACAAGTAAACGCTTACATTGATAAAAACATTAAATAAGTGCTCTTTGTCGTATAATGTTTAGTATGAAATATACATTAGATAACAAGATATTAAAGATTGAAATTAGTTCATTGTTTAGTGAAACAATTCAAAGCTTTTTTGATGAATTTATCCCTTCAAAGAAGATTCAACATTTGCTTATACAAAATAAATGGATAAAGATGGATGGCAATCCTGTAAAAAGAGAGGATTATATAGTAGGTCTTTATTTAGAGATTAATTTATATCCAGAGGAATATAATTATGTTGCTTGTAAACATAAACTAGATGTAGTCTATGAAGATGAAATTATTTTGGTTGTAAATAAGCCTAAGGGTGTTTTAGTTCATAGCGATGGCAATGATAATGATACTTTAACGAAGTGGGTAGAGGGCTATTATAGCGACAAGAATTATATTAGTGCTTTGTCTTTGCATAGACTTGATAAAGAAACTAGTGGCTTGGTTATGTTTTCTAAGTCTATTATTTTTCAGCCTCTTTTAGATAAACTTTTAAGTGAGAAGCAAATTAGAAGATCTTATTTAGCTTTTGTAAAGGGAAGAGTTGAAAAAGATAAGACTATTAATATTAATAAGCCTATCGGCAAGGATCGTCATGATTCTAGTAAGAGGGTTATCTATAAAGATGGACAGGTTGCTTTCACAAAGGTTAGAAGCCTTGGCTATAGTAAGAAAAATGACATTTCGGTTTTAAGATGTACTCTTGAGACAGGCAGAACTCATCAAATTAGGGTACATTTAGCTAGTGAAAAACTTCCTATTTTGAATGATTCTTTATATGGTGTAGAAAGTAATCTTTGTATAAGAATGGGGCTTTTTGCGGATGAGCTTGATTTCTATCATCCTTTAAAACAAGAGATGGTTAATATTGATTGTGAGCTTCCTAATGATTTATCAAAGTTGTATTTTGAGGTCTTGAAATAATGAATAAGACTAATGCTATGCGTAAATTAGATCAAGCGAAGGTTAAATATGAAGTGCTTGAGTATGATATTCCAAAGGAAGGTTTTTCTGGTGCTAAGGTGAGCGAATATTTGGGTCAAGATCCTAAGATGTGCTACAAGACTTTGGCTGCTAAACATGAACATGATTTGTTTATTTTGGTTATTCCGGTAGAAGAGGAAGTTGATTTAAAGAAGGCTGCCAAGGAGATTGGTGTCAAGAATTTGGAGATGGTTCATGTGAAAGACTTGCTTAAGGAAGTTGGCTATGAAAGAGGAAGTGTTTCTCCTATTGGTGCTAAGAAAAATAAGGGCGTTTATTTTGATAAAGAAGTTTTAAATCATGGATCTATAGAGCTTTCTGGTGGTGCTTTTGGGATTAGTTTAAAGGTGAATAGAGAAGAAATTGTTAAATATTTAAACGCATCTATTAAGGATTTATGCAAGGATGAAATATGATGCGATTATAGTTGCTGGTGGTAGTGGCAAAAGAGCGAATCTTGGCTTTAATAAGGTTCTTTTTAAGATGAAAAATGGCAAGAGTGTTTTAGAGAATGCTTGTCATTTATTTATTGAAGATAATGATTGTATAAACGTTATTGTGGTTACCAATGAAACAATTGACTTTGATAGTAAGAAAGTAATTGTAGTAAAAGGTGGCAAAGAAAGATATGAGTCAGTTAAAAATGGCCTTTTAGAGGTAAAAAGCCCATATGTATTTATCCATGATGGAGCTAGACCTTTTTTGGATATTGAGGATTTAAATAAGTTAAAGGGAAGCATTATTTGCGAAGATGGTGCTATTTTAGCTTATAAGGCCGTTGATACTATTAAATATGTGAAAGATGGTTATATTGAAAGTACAATTGATCGAAATTATATTTATTATGCCCAAACTCCACAGGCTTTTAAGAGCGCTGTTTTAAAAAAAGGCTATAATTCACTTGATTTAGATGGTGTTACAGATGATGCGTCTATTTTAGAAAAAATGGGCATTAAAGTTAAGATTGTTTCTGGCAAGAAGAGTAATATTAAACTTACTAATAGCGAAGATTTTTTGAATGTATGATTAGAGAAGTTATTGTTGTTGAGGGAAAGAATGATACCAAGCGTTTGAAGAGTTTTTTTGATGTGGATACCATTGAAACTCATGGCCTTGGTTTAAATAAAGAAACTCTTGATTATATTAGAGAGGTGAATGAAAAAAGAGGGATTATTGTGTTTACTGATCCTGATAGTCCAGGTGAGAGGATTAGGAATAGAATAAACAGGGAAATTGATGGTGTGAAAAATGCCTATGTTTATAAAGAGAATGCACGTACTAGCAAAAAGGTTGGTGTGGAGCACGCTAGTAAAGAGGTTCTTGAAGAGGCGTTAAAGAATTGTGTTACTTATGGTGAATATTCTAATTCAATTACTTTTGAAGATTTATATGATTTAGGGTATTTAGGTAAGGAAGACAGCGATAAAAAAAGAGAGGATTTAGCCAAGAAATTTCATATTGGCAAGTGTAATGGCAAGACTTTGCTTAAGAGGCTTAATCTTTTAAATGTTACAATAGAACAGATAAGATGATTGCGAATATTAATTATGTTAAAAAGGTATTGGGTGATTTGAAGGCAAAAAAGAAGTTTGGCCAGAATTTTTTAATTGACTCTAATATTGTAGATAAGATTGCCTATAATGCTTGTGATAAAGATTGTTTAACTATTGAAATAGGGCCTGGCTTAGGTTCTTTGAGCGAAATGCTTCTTAAGTATTCAAAGTGTGTCGATGCTTATGAGATTGATAAAGATATGTATGATATTTTAAATAATACTTTTGATGATGAAAGGTTTCATGTGTATCTTGAGGATTTTTTGGATACTAATTTGGATAAATATAAGGGACAGGAAATTAAAGTTTGTAGTAATTTGCCTTATTATGTGACTACTCCTATTTTGTTTAAGCTTTTTAATAGCGAGCTTAATATTAGCAAGATTACAGTTATGGTTCAAAAAGAAGTCGCAGATAGGTTTAAGGCTAAAGTTGGTAGCGAAGACTATAATGCGCTTAGCATTATTGTGCAATATCTATATGATGTAAAGCTTGAGATGAATATTTCTAAGAACGTATTTTATCCTTCTCCTAAGGTGGATAGTTCGGTTATTTCTTTTTCTCCTAAAAGAGAAAGAAACTTTGAATATGAACATGGTTTCTTTGATTTCTTGGATAAGTGTTTTACTAAGAGAAGAAAGACTTTGCATAATAATTTAAAGGATTTCTTAGATGAAGATGATATCGATAAGATTTATTCGATGTGTAATTTAAGCAGTAATGTGCGTGCACAAGAATTGGATTTGGATTCTTTTATTAAAATGTATGAGGTGATTAATCATGAAAGATAGAGCTTATTGTAAAGTTAATTTGGCTTTGGATGTGCTTGGAGTAAGAGATGATGGTTATCATGAACTTAAAATGATTATGGTTCCTCTTGATTTTTATGATGAATTAGAGATTGTTAGAAGCAATGAAACATCTTATAGTTGTCAAAGGCCTAATGTTTATTTTGATGAGAATAATACGATTGTTAAAGCTTTAAATTTAATGAAGAGTGATTTTAATATCACTGATAATTTTTCTGTTTCTTTAAATAAATATATTCCAATTAAGGCTGGTCTTGCAGGTGGAAGCAGCGATGGGGCTAGTGTTATTAGAATTATTAATAAAATGTATCATTTAAATTTAAGCGAGGACAAGATAAAGGAGCTATGTCTAAAGATTGGCTCTGATGTTTTGTTTAATTATTATAATAGGCCAGCTTTAGTTGAAGGGACTGGAGACAAGCTTACTTTTATCGATATTAAAGATAATTATTATGTCTTGTTGGTAAAACCTAGAAAAGGTGTTTCAACTAAGGAGTGTTACAAGTTAGTGGATGATAATTGCGTTCATCCTGATGTAGATTTGATTTTAGATAGGCTTAAAAATGGCGGTGAGATAACTAGCTTATTGGCAAATAGTTTAGAGAAGCCAGCTATTGAACTTTGTAAAGATATCGCTAGTGCTAAAAGAGATTTAATAGAAGCGGGCGCATCTTTTAGTATGGTTTCTGGTAGTGGTTCCACTGTTTTCACGATTGATAAGAATTATCATAAGATTATTGAGCTTAGGGATATCTTAAGAAATAAGGGCTATTTTGTAAGAAGTAGCCAAATATTAAAGTAAGTTAGCTTAAAAAGATGATAGAATTATACAGTGAGGAAAACAAATGAATAGCGCTGTTTTATTTATTGGAAATCAAAGAGAATTGGATTTGGCTTTTACAGAGCTAAATGATAAGAATGTTGTTGATTATACAATAGATCAAATTAGAAGACTTGATGTTTCGGATATTTATCTTGTTGGTGCTAGTGATTTGAATTTAGATGGTGTTATTAAAAGAGACACTTTAGAGGAAACAATTTTAGAGGTTAAGAAATTAGAAGGGACTTGTCTTTTGGTCTCTCCTTTTTATCCTTTGTTAGATAAGAATATTTATAAGAAATTATTAGATAATAGTCCTTGTGTTTTGACATGTAAAGAGGAGTTTCTTCCTTTCTTCAGTTTTGATTGCAAGGATATTGATAAAATGGAAGAACTTAGTTATTCAAATGTTGAATTAGATTTTCTTCCAAAGAAATTTGATAGTTTAAAAGATATTGGTGAGTTTAATAGAATTATAAGAGAGTCTATTAATAATAAATGGTTAGATAAGGGTGTTGTTATTACTGATCCTAATACAGTTTTTATTGGTAGTGATGTTTCTATCGATAAGAATACCGTGATTAAGGCTAATGTTAGTATTAGGGGAAAGAGTGTTATTGGTAAGAATAATGTGATTGAGGAAGGCTCTTTTATTTCTAATTCAAATATTGGCGATAATAATAGAGTTTATGATTCAAAGATTATTGATAGTGTAATTAAAAACAAGGCCGCTATTGGTCCTGATGCATTAGTGGTTGATAGTGAAGTTAACGATGAGTCTTTAATTGGCTCTTACACAAAGCTTAAGAGTTCTAAAATAGGTAAGAATGTTTATATTGAGCACTTGTCTTTTATTGGCGATTGTATGGTTGGCGACAATGTAAAGATTGGTGCGGGTGTTGTGACTGTTAATAATGATTCTAGAAGTCGTAATATGACGATTATTAAGTCTTTTAGTACTATTGGCAGTAATGTTAGTTTGATTGCACCTTTAACTATTGGCGAGTATGCGCTTGTGGCTGCGGGTTCAACAATTGATGATGATGTGAAGGATGGCGATATGGCTATCGCCAGACTATACCAGCAGAATAAAAAGGGATACGGATATAAGTATAATCAGGAGGGCTAAAATGGATAGCGATATCAAAGTTTTCTCTTTGTCAGGCAATGTAGAGCTTGTCAATGAAATTTGCGACTACTTAAAGATTGAACCAGGTAAAATTGAGGTTAATCATTTTGCGGATGGTGAGACTTTAGTTGAATTTGGGGAGAGTGTTCGTGGTAAACAGGTGTATTTTGTACAAAGCACTTATAAGCCTGTTAATGAGCGTTTAATGGAGCTTCTTATTGCGATTGATGCAGCAAAAAGAGCCAGTGCTAGCGAGATACAATGTATCATTCCTTACTTTGGCTATGCTAGACAAGATCGTAAGGCTAAGCCAAGACAGCCAATTACTGCTAGACTCGTAGCTGATTTGTTGGCTGCAGCTGGTGCTGATAGAGTTGTGACAATTGATTTACATGCATCTCAAATTCAAGGTTTCTTTTCATTCCCTGCGGATGATTTAACTAGTATTCCTATGATGGGCCAATATTTCTTAAAAAAGGGCTTAGATATGGAAAATACAGTTGTTGTTTCTCCAGACCATGGTGGTGCAACAAGAGCTAGAAATTTAGCTAATATTTTAGGAACAAGCATTGCGATTATCGATAAGAGACGTCCAAGACCAAATGTTTGTGAGGCACAAAGTGTTATTGGTGATGTTGAAGGCAAAGATTGTATCGTAGTTGATGACATTTGTGATACAGCTGGTTCTCTTGTAGCAGCATGTGAGATTCTAAAGAAGTTTGGTGCTAAAGATGTTTATGTATGTCTTGCCCATGGCGTATTCTCTGGTCCTGCAATTGATAGAATTGAGAATTCTGTAATTAAGGAAATTGTTGTGACAAATTCAATTCCACTAGATGATGAAAAGAAAGCTAAGACTAACAAGATTAAGCAAATTAGTGTTGGCTTAATGCTTTCTAGATTAATTACCGCAATTTCTAGCCATAAGCCAGTATCTGAAATTTATGGTTTATTTACAGAGCACGAAGAAACTAAATAATTAATTATTAAAGAAGCGATTATCAATGATAGTCGCTTTTTATTTGGCTTTTTTCTTTTTTGTGGCGAATGTTGAAACATCAGGATTAATGATGTTTGTATCTTGAATAGTATCTGTTTTTATTTTTAAAGATAAGATTCTTCTTACTGATTCATTTATTCTTTCTATTGATATTTCGTTGTTTAAGACAGCTTCTTTTACGCCATCATATGCTTCAATATAGTTTTCAGGCATAAGAATAATATCTACACCAGCCTCGATAGCTAATACGGCTGCTTGTTTGCTTGAGCAGTGTTTTGATATGGCTCCCATTTCAAAGGAATCGGTAATGATTATGCCATTGTAGTTTAATTCATTTCTTAATTTTGAAATTATTTCACTTGATAATGATGCGGGCAAATCATTGTTTGTGACATTGGGTGTGGAAATGTGTCCAAGCATTACCATATCGGTATTATTGTCTATTCCGCTTTTAAAAGTGATAAGTTCTTCATCTAATAGTTCTTCCCATGTTTTATATGTATAAACTAAGTCAGCATGACTATCATTGCTAGTGTCACCATGCCCAGGAAAGTGCTTGATGCATGAAGCGATGTTGTTTGCGTGTAGGCCATTTATGTAGTTAACGATATATTCACTAGCTATATTAGGATCTGATCCAAAGGCTCTTTTGCCTATTACTTTATTATTGGGATTGGTGTTGATGTCACTAACTGGGGCAAAGTCTACATCGATGCCATATTCTTTTAAATAACTCGAAATGGTGCTCGCCTCATAGTAGGCATATGATGGATCATATTCATTGGCGATTTCCTCATTTGTGGGGAATTTTTCGACATCGAAGTTCTTGTTGCTGGCGATTCTTGTGACATTTCCTCCTTCTTCGTCTATGCAGATTAATGGAGAAATGATGTTTAAATTATGAATATCACTTGTTAGATCTTTCAGTTGTATCTTGTTTACAATGTTTCTTGAAAACAGTGTTATACCGCCACATGGATATTTCTTATATGTTTCTATCATTTCACTTGTAAGTGATTGATGAGAGATGATGTCTCCTGAGGCTATATCGGAAACATAATCTGGATCTAGTGCTTCTAGTCTTATGATGAACAATTGTCCTATTTTTTCATCTAGTGTCATATCCTTTAACACATCTTCTATGATGTCTAGACTATTAATTTGAACACTACTAAAGATAGATAGAAAGATAGATAGAAGTGTGATTAGTATTTTATTCTTCATTTACTTTTTCGATAAGCTTTAAGAAATGTTTCTCATATTCTTTTGGGTTTTTTAAATAACTAAGCGCATGACTTGCATTATCTACCACTAGCAAGTCTTTATCACAATTTGCGTTCTCGTATATCTTATATACATCTTCGGTATTCACAAAATGATCCTTCCCTCCATGTATTAGAAGTAAGTGATTTTTATATTGTTTGATTGATTTATATGCTTCTTTTTCATCTAATGAGTAGCTGCATATTATTTTCATTAAAAAGTTGGCGATTGGGACAAGCGGAAAGGATGGAAGATGGTACATTTGTTTTATTTGGTAACACACTTCATCATATCCTGAGGCAAAGCCACAATCGGCAACAACGCCTTTGACGGTGTTTTGATCAACTATCGAACTAGCGTTTAATACGGTGGCGGCTCCCATTGAAATGCCATATAGAATGATTGTCTTTTGATTATATTCTTTTATTAATTTGTTTACCCAAACATTAACGTCTTTACAGTCTAGCACACCAAAGCCAATGTATTTGCCTTGTGATTTTCCATGTGCTCTATCGTCCACAAAAAGTAGATTATATCCAGTTGAATAAAGAAACTTGGCACTTGCACCACCATCATATAGTCCATCTTTGGCTTTATAGCCATGAACAAAAATAATCGTTTTATCTTTGATGGTGTTTTCTACATAAAGTCCTTTTAAAATAAGGCCATCAAATGATGTGACTGATATTTCTTTGGGATTTTTTGTTTGGATAAATTCTCTTCCTTTTTGGTTGGCTTCTTCGTATGTTTTCCAATTGTCGGCTGTAGGTGCTTGTTTAGTTACTCTTAAAAAAGATAGTCTAATTAGAATATAGGCTATTAAAAACAATATGACTGTTAGAATTATTAGTGCTATTATTATCCATTTCATACTTTAATTTTAAAACAATTTCTAAATAGTGGTAAACTTATTAGGTATGAAAAATGTATTAATTATTGGTTGCGCAAGAAGCGGTTATTGGGCAAGTAAACTTTTAAATAGAAAGGGTTACAATGTCACTATTACAGATGCGAGAGCTATTAAGGAAAAAGAGGAATTAGAAGATCTTGGCATTACTGTATATGATAATGGCCATCCTGATTGTATTAAAGATGTAGAATATGATTTTGTGGTAAAGAATCCTGGCATTCCTTATTCTAATGAACTAGTTTCTTATTATGTAAACAAAGGAACAAAGGTAATTTGTGAGATAGAGTCTGCACTAGAATATCCTAGCAAATATGAGATTGCGGCTATTACTGGTACCAATGGCAAGACTACTATTACTACAATGGTTTATGATATCTTAAAGGAACAATTTAAGGCATATGCTTGTGGCAATATTGGCACTCCTGTTAGTGAAATTGTTTATGAACATGAAGACGAGGATGCGAAATTGTCTTTGGAAATTAGTGCTTTCCAACTTTTGGGCAGTCCTAATTTTCATCCTGAATGTGCGGTTATTACTAACTTAACCCCTGATCATTTAGATTATTTTGATTCTTTGGATGATTATTATAAGGCTAAGACTTTGGTTTATAAGAATATGAAAGATGATGATTGGTTCATCCTTAATATTGATGATGAAGAGTGTGTTAAATATTGTAAAGATATCAAGTGTAAAGTAATCACTGTTTCTTTGGAAAAAGAAGCTGATTTATGTTTACATGGTGAAGATGTTACATTATTTGGTGAAGTATTATTTGATAAAGATGATTTAAAGATTATCGGCAAGCATAACTTATTTAATGCGATGGTTGCTGCTTGTTTGGCATATAAGCTTGGCGCTACACCTGACTGTATTAGAAGTGTTATTTCTAATTTTAGAGGTGTCGAACATAGAATTGAGTATGTAAGAGAAGTTAGTGGTGTTAAATATTACAATGACTCTAAGGGAACTAATACTGATAGTACTGTTATTGCTTTAAAGGCTTTTGATAAGCCAGTTATCCTTCTTGCAGGAGGGCATGACAAGCACACTGGTTTTAAGGGAATTGAAGAGAATAAGGATAGAATTAAGAAGCTTATTACTTTTGGTGAGACAAGAGATATGTTAGCTAGTATTAAGGGCGATTCTATTGTTTGCGAAACAATGGCTGAGGCTTTAGAAAAGGCTAAAGAAATTGCGATTTCGGGTGATGTTGTTTTATTGTCTCCTGCTTGCAGTAGCTATGATCAATTTAAGAACTTTGAAGAACGTGGTAGAATCTTTAAGGAGTTAGTTAATAATCTTTAATGATTCTTGGAATTTTCGATAGTGGGCTAGGTGGTTTAACAGTATTAAAAGAGGTTTTAGTAAACAATAGTTTTGATAGAATTGTTTACTATGGTGATACCGCTAGAGTTCCTTATGGTGATAAAGATATTGATACATTAAGAAAGTATGCCAGAGATGACATAACTTTTCTTCTTGAGAAGAAGTGCGATGAGATCATTGTTGCTTGCGGTACCGTTAGTTCTACTGTTTTAAATGAAATAAAAGATGATTATGATATTAAAATATCTGGAATAATTGATGCAGCGTGTAAGGGCGCAATAAATGCCTCTAAGAATAAGAAGATAGGTGTTATTGCGACTAGCGCAACTATTAATACGCATGTTTTTAAGAATAATCTAAAAGGATACGATGTATACGAGGTAGCTTGTCCTAAGTTTGTGCCTTTGATTGAAAATAATTTAATTGATAGCAAGCAAATGGATGATTACATTGATGAATATCTTTCTGTCTTCAAAAAAGAAAATGTCGATACATTGATATTGGGTTGCACACATTACCCATTATTAGCCGATAAGATTAATAAATATTTTGGTGGCAAAGTTTCTTTGGTTAATAGTGGCACCGTGTTGTCTAAAGAAGTAAACAAGATTGAATATAAGGTTCCAAAGGTTGATTTTTATGTGTCTGGCGATTTGGGTTCTTTTGAAAATAATGCAAGTAGATTTTTGGATTTGGATAAGTTAAGGGGTAATTATGCATTTTACAAGTGATGTAAAAGAGGCTTTGAATCATAAATATAGTGACATGGCTAACGAGATGAAGAAACAAGGGAAAGATATTGTTTCATTATGTGTAGGCGAACCTGATATGAGAGTTCCTGATTATATTATTGAGGGAATTTATAAGGCTATGAAAGATGGCAAGACCGCCTATAGTAATAGTCAGGGTATTAAGGAATTAAGAGAGGCTATCGCTAATGATGTTGATAATGTGTATGGTGCTGATTATTGTGCAGATGAGGTTATTGTAACTCCTGGTGTTAAGCCAGCTAGTTATTTTGCGCTTTCTTGTCTTCTTGAGCCAAACGATGAGGCGGTCATTATTTCTCCATACTATTTGAGTTATCCAAGCAATATTGCCTTGGCTGAGCCAACTTGTAAGATTAAGGTAGTTGATTTAAATGATGATTTAAGTTTGGATGTAGATAAATTAGACAAGGCTGTTAATGATAATACAAAGTGCATTTTGGTTAATTCTCCTAATAATCCAGCTGGTTCTATGTTTAGCAAGGCAGAAGTGGAAGAAATTTGTAAAATTGCGCTTAAACACCCAAATACATATATTATCTCTGATGAAGTATATGACCGTTTGGTTTATAAGGGTGAAACTCATTATAGTTTTTGTAGTGAAAAGAATATTAAAGATAGACTTGTTTTGGTTAATGGTTATTCTAAATCGCATGCGATGACTGGCTTTAGACTTGGCTATGCATTAGCTAATAAAGAATTGATTAAGAAAATGGCTTTGTTTGCACAACAAACAATAACTAATACTTCTACACCTATTCAATATGGTGCTCTTGAAATTTATAATCATCCTTGGGATCACATTCCTCCTTATAATGATTATCTTGAAGAGAGGATGACTTATTTTCACAATGAAATAAATAAACATCCTTATTTTAAGGGTAGACTTCCTAGATGCAGTTTTTATTACTGGGTTAACATTGATGCTTCTGGTAAAAAGTCAATTGAAATGTGTGATGAACTATTACAAAAAGTCGGCGTTGTCGCAACACCTGGCGTTACTTTTGGTGATAAGTGGGACAACTATATTAGATTCTCTATTGCGTCTAGTATGGATGATTTAAAAAAGGCAATAGATAGAATTAGGGATTTTAGATAATGTTAGAAAAGATCAAAACATATGTAGAGCCCAATAAGAAAATAAGGACAATTGAGATTGTCCTTATGTGTTTATTATTGGCGTTTTCTTTAGGCTCTTTTATTTTTGGGAATACTAAAGTAAATGGAAAAGTTGGCAATATTGAATATATTAGTGAAACTAGTTTGAATAGAATAAGCGAAGATGAATGCGATGAGGATTCAACTGTTTGTGAAGTTACTTATAGTGATGGCGAAGATGAACTTGTTAAATCATATTCTTATGAAGAATACGAAAGCTTAGATATTGATTCTATTACAGGCTATAAATATAAGAGCGACAATGGAACTATTTTGGTTTTTGATCACTTGGATCCAACGCTAGATGAAGCGTCTTATTCATATAAACAATTAATGGCTAATGATAGTGCTTCTATTTATAATTTTTCAATTTCTTGTTTAATTCTTTTGATGTCACTTAGTATTGTCTATTTCTTTTCTAAAGCATTCACAACATATGAGAAATGTTGGTTTATGTCAATTATGGTGCTTGCGACTATTGTAGCTGTGCTATTTCCTGAAGAGAGCGCGAATGGTGTAAATGGAATTATCATTATGTTGTTATATCTGCTTGATACATTCTTAAATATCTTGTGTGAATTATTAATTTCTAAGCAGTCTAGGTATAACTTTTTGGTTTCTGTTGCTGTAGAAATTGTTGAAATATTAACTTGTGTAGTTCTAATGTATAGATTTGCGACAATCGCTACTACTTTATTTTTCTGGCTTCCAATTGATATTTTGAGCTATATAAATTGGAGTAAGCACAAGGATGAAGAAGATGATGATCTTACTGCTGTTAGAAGATTAAAAGGCTATCAAGAGGTTTTGGTTATTTTGGCTATTATTGTTTGGACTATTGTAGTTGGTTATTTCTTAAGTGGATTAAATATTCAAACTGATTTCTTGGGCGGTGATGAGAAATTGGCAACTATTATCACATATGTTGATGCTTGTGCAAGTGCTGTTGGCGTTGCGAATGGCTTATTTATTTTCTTTAGAATGAGAGAACAGTGGATTGCTTGGTATATTAGTGCTTTGCTTGAATCAATTATTAACATTATGTCTGGTCAATATGTATTGTTGGTTCTAAAACTTGGATATTTTACTAATACTACTTATGGTTATATTAAGTGGAGTAAATATATCAAAGAACACACTAGGGAAAAAGAGACTTTATTCTAGGTTGTAATTGTAAAAATATGTTCATATTGGTACAATAACATGGAATTAAAAGAGAAATGGGGTTTTATTTATGGCAATTGAAGCTGGCGATTTTAAAACAGGATTAACAGTCATGGTTGATGGTGATCCTTGGCAAGTAATTGATTTTATGCATGTTAAGCCTGGAAAGGGCGCTGCAATATTAAAAACTAAGATGAAAAATCTTAAGACAGGTTCTACTCAAGAAAGAAACTTTAACGCTTCTACTAAGTTTGAAGCTGCGATGATTGAGAAGAAAGCTGCTCAATATTCTTATTCTGCTGGAGATACTTATTATTTTATGGATATGGAAACTTTTGAAACTTACGAGTTAAGTGAAGACCATGTTGGCTTTAATAAGTATTTCTTAATTGAAGGCATGGATGTTATGCTTCAACTATTTGAGGGCGATGTTCTTACAATTTCTGTTCCTGATAAGGTTGAGTTAACTGTAGTTGAGACTACTCCTGCAATGAAGGGCGCTCCAAGTACTCAAACTAAGGATGCACTTACTGATACTGGTCTTTCACTTCGTGTTCCTCAATTTATTGAACAAGGTGAAAAGATTCTTGTCACTAGTGCTGATGGACAATATTCTTCAAGAGCTTAATAAAAGCTCTTTTTTAGTATGAAGAAGGTTGCTTTAGTTACAGGATCTAGCAAGGGGATTGGAAAAGCTATTGTTATTGAACTTGCATCATGTGGGTATGATGTTGTTGTTAATTATTTAAATTCTAAAGATGAGGCCTTTAAGCTTAAAGATTATATTGAAGATAATTATGATGTTTCCTGCCTAGCTATCAAATGTGATGTTTCAAAAGAAAATGATGTTGATTTGATGGTTAAACAAATTGAAGAAAATCTTGGAAGTGTTGATGTACTTGTTAATAATGCGGCAATTGATTTATCTAACTTGTTTCATTTAAAAACAGCAGATGAATTTAGAAAAACATTAGATGTAAATGTTATTGGAGCCTATAATGTTTCTAAAAGATGTGGCAAGAAAATGATTGAGAAGGAATCTGGTCATATTATTAATATCAGTAGCACCAATGGTATTAACACATATTATCCAATGAGTGTCGACTATGATGCCAGCAAAGCAGCACTTATTTCTCTAACGCATAATTTAGCTATGCAATATGCGCCCTATGTTAACGTCAATGCGATTGTTCCAGGTTTTATCGGAACAGAGAGTGAACTAGATGGATATGATGAAGATTTCTTAAAGGAAGAATGTGAGAAAATCTTAAAGAAACGATATGGCAATCCTGAAGAGGTAGCTCATTTAGTTAAGTTTCTTGTAAGTGATGAAGCTCTTTATATAAACAATTCTATTATCCGAATTGATGGTGGACAAATAGGAAGCAACTAAAAAAGCCGAGCAATCGGCTTTTAATGTTGCATATTTGTTAGGGCTAATAGTATCGACAATTTTCCATATTCAAAGGTTAGACCACCTTGCATGTAAAGTGTGTATGGTTCAACAACTGGCGCATCAGCACTAAGCTCAATCGTACTTCCTTGAGTAAAACTTCCAGCTGCCATAACTTCATCAAATGGGTAGCCTGGCATCGGCGCAGGTAATACTTTAACAAAGGAATCAATTGGTGAGGCAGATTGAATGCCTTGAGTAAATTTCACAAGTTTTTCTTTTGCACCAAGTTCTAGTGTTTGAATGATGTCTGTGCGATAATCGTTATATCTAGGAGAAATGTTTTTGTATCCTAGTTTTTCTAACATATAAGAAGAAAAGACTGCGGTTTTAAGTGAATTTTTAACTGCGTTTGGTGCCATAAATATTCCTTTAAAGAAAGAGTTATTTAAATTAAAGTTAGCACCAAGTTCTTTTCCGATGCCTGGAGCAGTCAATCTATCAGCTACCATTTCTATAATATTTTTATCGCCAGCGACATAACCTCCGGTGTTAGCAATGCCTCCACCAAGGTTTTTCATCAAAGATCCAACAACAACATTGGCTCCAACGTGTCCAGGCTCTAGTTTCTCAACTAGTTCTCCATAACAGTTATCTACCATAATGATTACGTCCCTATTAACTTCTCTTATTTTTGAAATAACATTTTTTATTTTAGAGATTGTTAAGGAATCTCGATGTGAGTATCCTCTAGATCTTTGTATTTCAACCAATTTAACATTTTTTTCTTTTAGTCTACTAACGATTTTTTCAATATCAAAGTCATTATTAATTAAATCTATTTGTTCATAAATTACACCATTAGCTTTTAAAGATTGGCTTGAGTTTCCAATAATTCCAACCATTTCCTGCAAGGAATCATATGGAGCACCGCTTAAAGAAATCATTGTATCGCCATGTTTTAATAGTGCAGAGAATGTAAGGTATAAAGCGTTAGTGCCAGACATAATTTGTGGCCTTACTAAAGAATCCTCGCAGCCCAATACAGAAGCAAATATTTTTTCTAGTTTATTTCTTCCTTCATCATAATTTCCATAACCATTCATTTCAGCAAAGTCAGAGTATGAAACATTGTTCTCGATAAAAGAGCTTAATATTCTGTTTGTGTTATAAAGACATACATCATCAATTTGATTAAATATATCTTTAAGTTCTGAATCAGCTTTTTTAGATAATTCTAAAAGATTATCATCTATTTTTTCTAAAATCATATTTCCACCTTTTCCTAATCTATTATATTAAAGAGATAAGATATTTAAATGTTTTTAAAACATGAAAAGAGAGAAAAAAATGTAGTAAAAAGAGAAAAAATAAATTTTTTTAAACTTTTTTTCATTTTCCTATTGCATACCATTAAATCTTT
>CAVDDT010000015.1:0-27435 GCA_963607765.1 Paratractidigestivibacter sp.
ATCGCTATTATTCTTATATTCTAGCGGGATGCTTTGGGTAACAACACAACCACCTGCACTAGAAATGCCAGTGCTAACTTCTCCACCACCATCTAAAGAAACCATTCTTCTGGCTTTAAATAAAGAAGTATCTAATTTTAAAGCACCTAATAATCCAACTTCCTCTTTAGTAGTAAAGCAGCATTCAAGTGCAGGATGAGGCAAAGTATCATCATCAAGTATCGCCAAAATATAAGCAACACCCATGCCATCATCAGCACCAAGAGTAGTGCCTTTTGCCTTCAGCCAATCACCATCAACATACAAATCTAATGGATCTTTACTAAAGTCATGATTGCTATCCTTGTTTTTCTCACATACCATATCCATATGTGCTTGAAGAAGAAGTGGGGCACTGTTTTCATAGCCCTTTGAAGCATCTTTATAGATAATGACATTTAATTCATCATCTCTAATTGTCTTAAGACCCCTATCTTCACCAAATTTCACCAAATAATTACTGATTCTTCCCTCATCAAAAGAACCATGTGGAATCTGACAAATCTCATTAAAATATTTACAATATGGTTTGTTTAAATCGAAAGTTGTCATTAATTGCCCTCCTTTAAATATTTATTCATCCAAGCAGTAATCTCAGATAATCTCTTAATTCTATGATTTGGCTTACCACTCCTACTTAATTCGTGGTTTTCTCCCTTAAATCCAACAATCTTTGTATCAATGCCTCTACATTTTATCGCTGTATAGTATTGTAAAGCTTCAGGGAAGATACAACGATAATCATCAAAACTATGAATAAATAACAATGGTGTCTTAACATTATTGGCATACTTAAGTGGAGACATTGACCATAGTTCATCATGACAATTATGTAAGTCTGTAAAATTCATCTCATATGGGAAGTCAATGCCATAATCACTAGCACAAACCTCAGTAATCATATTCGATATAGAACGTTGAGTAGCAGCACACTTAAATCTATCAGTATGAGAAACAACCCAGTTTGTCATATAGCCACCATATGAGCCACCTGTTACACCAACTCTATCTTTATCAATTTGAGGATATTCCTTTAATACCTCATCAGTAAAGTCCATCAAATCCTCAAAATCAATGCCACCCCATTGTCTTCTCAAATCACTAAAGGCATTACCTCTGCCATCACCACCTCTAGGGTTACAGAAGAATACGATATATCCTTGGTTAACCCAATATTGCATCTCATGATAGAAAATTTCACCATACGCACACTTTGGACCACCATGAATATCTAATATTGCAGGATACTTTTTATTTTCATCAAAATCTTCAGGAAGAAGCACCCAACCTTGAATCTTTGTCTTCTTATTAAGCCAAATTCTATGTGGAGTAGCCACATAATATTCGCTTATATCATTTATATGAGTAAGTTCTCTAACACCTAGTTCTTCTACTTCTTGTAGTCTATTAGGAAGAGTAGTGATTGCATATATCTTGCCATCTACTACAACTGCATCATCAACAGTGCCTTCAAAATCGCTTAAGCAAACTAGCTCATCATTTTTAAAAGTAAATAGTTCTCCTCTAGAGCCCTTACTTGCACTTAAGAAATATGGATTGCCATCAATTTTTCTAAATTGACTAAACTTTCCAAAATGCACATCAGTGCCTATAGTGTTATATAAACTTAATTCACTATCAATATATAAGGTGCATACGCCATCTTTCAATTTATAGAACTTAGGAGACTCAAGCCAACTAATTTCTTTGCCATAAGTTAAAGCAACCACAATCTCATCTTTGTAATAGAAAGCACGAGCAATAATTGCTTTTTCATCATATAAAGTAGTAATTGCCCTATCATCTACATTAAGCTCATAGACACTAGCAAACTTCTTCTTAAAGTCTTTAAATTTAACGCCTGTATATAAAATCTTATGCTCCTTAAAGTCATATGATTCAACATCCATATCACCTGGAGTAAGTCTTTCAAGTTTTAATGTCTTCTTATCTAAGAAAAATAAGGCATTACGATTGCCATTGATCATGCCAGCACCATTAAACATAAAAGGATACTCATCGATCTCAAGATAGTCCTTGTTTTCCTCTTCTTGTCTAATTAATTCTTCCTTTTTACTATCATCATATAAATAATAATCTGGGTTTTTAACATCAATTGTGGCAAAAACTAAATACTTCTCATCATCATAACTTTTTATTTCATTTACACTAAGTGGCAAAACAAATTCATTAATTTTATCTCCGCTAACTGGATCTAATACTAAAATCTTTGTTTGAACCTTCTTTTCTTCTTTATCTATTTCACTAACAAAAATTTGATTATCATCAACATATAATACCGGGATACGATCGGTATAATCTTTAATAACACTTTGATTATTAGACTTTAAATCATATCTTAATAGTCTTTGTTTATAATCACTCTTATCTTCCTTGGCGATTGTATCAACAAAATAAAGTGCACTAGAATTTGCACATAAAGAAGAAAGGAAATGATAATTACAGAAATCAGCAATACCTATTTTTTTCATTTTTTCACCTCAATATTCAAAAGAATAACGGCAACAGTAATTACTATTGCCGTTATAAAAATTTAACTATTCAGAAACTGGAACTCTAACAAACCAGAAAGTTGAGTTTCCTTGAGCAGAGTTAATAGCACCAGTCATACCTACAGGTTGTAAGCAAATTGTTTGATAACCAAACAATGGACATACTTGAGAAGTAGTTTCAACTAAGTACTTTTCAGCATCATGTAAAGCATCAATTCTCTCTGAACCAGTTAAACTATTTGCAGTTTCCATCAACTCATCATAAGTTGAATCACCCCAAACAGCACAGTTTTGATAGTTAGTAGTTGCCATTTCAAGATAAGTAACTGGATCTAGGAAGTCAGCAGACATAGCGCCTCTAGCAGTTTCGAAATTACCATTGTCATCTCTATCAGCAAAGAATACTCTAACATCACCTGTCTTAAGTTCTAGGTTGATACCTACTTCAGCAAGTTGAGACTTTAATACAGCAGCAACAGTGTCGTGCATTGTATTTTGGTTATAGTAGTATTCAATAGTAACTGGATTTTCAGTAGAATAGCCGCTTTCAGCAAGTAAAGCGATAGCTTGTTCCTTATCATAAGTTACAAGATCACCGCCAACTTCTCTAAAGTCGCCTTCATCAGAACTAATACCATTTGGAACAAATCCATATAGAGGATAGTAAGCATCACCAGCATCAAGTGCATCAACGATAGCTTGTCTATCAATAGCAAGTTGGAAAGCTCTTCTTACATTGTAGTCAAGAAGTGCAGTGTTTGTATTTGTTTCAGGTCTAACATTAAATTCAACATAGTAGTTGATAACAGAAGGATACATATCAATTTCTTCACCTTCAGTATATAGACTTGTAACTGTAGCAGCATCAACACTAGTAGCATAATCAATTTCACCAGTTTGGTAAGCCATTAATTCTGCTTCCATATCAGACATAACAACAGCAGTCATTGTTTCAACAACAACATCATCTGCTTCGCAGAAATATTCATTTTTAGTCATGACAATTCTGTCTGCTCTATCAATTGAAGAATACTTGAATGCACCACTTGTAGGAACATCAGCACTTTCAGCATAGCTGTAATCACCACTTGGAGCGTAATCACTTCTAACTGCATAGTATACACCACCAGCTAATAAAGAAGTGAAATAATCACATGGTTGATTTAATGTGAATACTAGAGTGTTTTCATCTGTTGCGACAGCACCAGTTAAATCAGTCATAGAATCTACATCAGCGCCATCATATTGAGCAGCACCAACTAGATTGTTAGTGATCCAAGATAAATAAGTAACTTCACCACTACCGATAGATAAAGCATGTTTAATGCCATAAATATAATCTTCAGCAGTAACCTTTTGACCATCAGACCAATAGTTTTCCTTTAAAGTTAAAGTGTAAGTAAGGCCATCATCACTTACATCATAGCTTTCTACAGCACAAGGATTAGTACCTTCTTGGCTGATTTGGAATAGTGGATATGATGTTTGGTTAATAACATAAGCACCAATAGAATCAGAAGCGATAGCTGGATCTAGGTATGATGGTGAATCACCGATAGCATACGTAAATTCTGTCTTATAGCTTGTTGTAGTAGCTTCATCACTACTATCATCAGAATCGCTTGAATCGCTAGAGCTTGAACAAGCAACCAATGTAAAGCTCATAAGTACAGCTAAAGCTAATACAAGAACTTTTTTTAATTTTTTCATATATCTACCCTTTCTTTACTTCTCATATAAGAAGCATGCAACCAGTCTATTTCCGACCTGCACAAATGGAGGAACCTCTTTTTTGCATCGTTCACTGGCCTTTGGACAACGCGTAGAGAATGGACATCCACTTGGTGGATTAATTGGCGAAGGAATTTCTCCCTCTAACACAATACGCTGTTTTGCTTTCGCAATATTTGGATCCGAAATCGGAATAGCTGACAATAACGCAACTGTATAAGGATGAAGAGGACGATGATAAACATCATTACTTGGCCCAACCTCCATCATGTGTCCTAAATACATGACACCTATACGATCAGAAATGTGTTTTACCATACTTAAATCATGCGCAATGAATAAATATGACAAGTTCATTTCCTTTTGAATATTCTTAAGTAAATTAATTACTTGAGCTTGAATTGAAACATCTAGAGCTGAAATAGGCTCATCACAAACAATAAATTTTGGATTAACAGCCAAAGCTCTGGCAATGCCAATTCTTTGACGCTGACCACCAGAGAATTCGCTTGGATACCTTCTAATGTGGTCAGGTTTTAAACCAACAATCTTTAATAATTCAACAACCCTATCTTCTCTTTCTTTATTAGTGTTGTATATATTGTGAATAATCATTGGCTCCTTAATTATTTCACCAACAGTCATTCTTGGATCTAGTGAAGCATATGGATCCTGGAATATCATCTGCATATCTTTTCTAAAAGCCTTAAGCTCTTTTCCCTTGATACCAGAAATATCCTTTCCCTCAAACTCTACCTTTCCACTTACTGGTTCATAAAGTTTAACAATAGTTCTACCAAGTGTAGATTTGCCACAGCCTGACTCACCGACAAGACCGAATGTTTCATTTTCCTTAACATCAAAGCTTACTCCATCAACTGCTTTAACGATTTGTTTTTTAGAAAATAAACCCTTAGTGACATCAAAATAAGTCTTCAAATCTTCAACTTTTAAAATAACTTTTTCACTCATTTTCATCACCCCAAGTCTTCTTAGCCATTTCCTCGTTCAACCAGCATCTACATGTATGACCTTTGTTAAACTCTTTCTCATCAGGCATATAAGATTTACAAATTCTCATAGCCTTTGAACATCTATCCACAAATGGACAACCCTTTGGTGGATTTAATAAATCAGGTGGAGAACCAGGGATTGGTTCAAGTTCTTTTTCTTCACCATCTTCAGGATGAGCTACACAATTTAATAACCCTTTTGTATAAGGATGCTTAGGATTATAGAAAATATCTTGGTCGCTTCCCTTTTCTACAAGTTTGCCACCATACATAATGCATACTTTATCACACAACTTAGCCACAACACCTAAATCATGAGTAATCATGATAACAGCTGCGTTGGTTTCTTTTCTTAAGTTATCAATTAACTCTAATACTTGTGCTTGAATAGTAACATCAAGCGCTGTAGTAGGTTCATCAGCAATAATTACACGAGGATTACAAGTTAGCGCAATCGCAATAACAATTCTCTGTCTCATACCACCAGAAAATTCATATGGATATTGCTTAATACGCTTTTCAGGACTAGGAATACCTACAAGTCGCATAAGCTCTAGAGCTCTTTGTTTAGCTTGTTCCTTAGTCATGTTTGTATGATTCATAAGTGGCTCAATAAGTTGGGTCTCAATCTTTAAGACCGGATTTAAGAAAGTCATTGGATCTTGGAAAATCATCGCAATCTTATTTCCTCTTAAAGAACGCATCTTCGCATCATACTCTTTTTTGTTTTTGAAATGACTAGGGCTAATGTCTTCGCCATCAAACATAATGGTTCCACTTTCAACCGTACCATTTTGGGCAAGAAGGCCCATAATTGAATACATTGTCTGTGATTTGCCACTACCCGACTCACCTACGATGCCTATTACTTCTCCTTCATTTAGACTTAGTGAAACATCATTAACAGCTCTTACCGTGCCATCATCTGTACTAAACGATGTTGTTAAATTTTTTATATCTAATAATGCCATATTACTACCTCTGTTTAGCTTGGAAAGCTTCTCCTAAACCATCACCAACAAAGTTAAGTGATAGACATGTAAGCGAAATCGCTAGAACTACCCAAATGATTTGAATAGGATACGTGAAGAACAAACTTCGACAATCATTAGCTAGTTTTCCCCAAGAAGGGATAGATGGATCTAGTCCAATACCAACGAAACTTAAATAAGATTCGGTAAAGATAGCACTAGGAACCATCATTGTAAGATTTACAATGATTGGACCAATCGCATTTACAATCAAGTGATTCAACAAAATTCTCTTATGACTTGCGCCAAGAACCTTAGCAGCCAAAGTATATTCCATTTCTTTAATAGAACGAATTTGTTGACGTACTTGTCGAGCCATGCCAATCCAAGTTGTAAAACATATCGCAAACAACATAGCTGGAATGGTATTGCCAAATATCATCAAAATCAAAATTACATATAGAAGTGTTGGAATAGAATCAAGAATATCAACTATTCTCATCATAATCATATCGGTCTTACCGCCAACATATCCGGCAATACCTCCATATAAAACACCAACAATCAAGCAGATGAAGGCACTGGCAAAGCCAATCGCAAGTGAAATACGGCCACCATAACATACTCTAACAAAGATATCTCTGCCTAGCTTGTCTGTACCAAATGGATGAGCTAGTGAAGGCATTGCATTCTTAAGTTGAATGTTTTGGTCCTCAATTCCATATGGAGAGAAAATTGGCACAAATATCGCAAGAAGTACCATTATTACTAAGAATATTAAACCAGCCATCGCAAGCTTATTTTTTTTATAACGATCCCAAACATCCTTAAAAAATGTCTTAGATTGCATTGCGATAAATTCCGAGTTCTTTTCATCTTCAGGAAGTTTTTCAAACATTTCTTCAGTTAAAACTAATTCTTCTTTTTCCATGCTTAACCTCCTATTTATTTACCTTGATTCTTGGGTCAATCAAAGCAGCTACAATATCTGAAACAAGTGTCATAAGTATAACAAGTGCACCAAGCAAAATTGTTAAGCCCATACATAATGTATAGTCACGATTTGAAATAGAGTTTGTAAATTCTCTACCAATACCTGGGATTGAGAATAATGTCTCAATAACAAGTGAACCTGTAATCATACCAGCAAACATTGGCCCTGCATAAGTTACTACTGGAAGTAAAGCATTCTTTAATCCATGTTTAATAACAACTAGAGATTCTTTTGTTCCCTTACTTCTAGCTAGCGTAATATAGTCAGATCCCATTACATCCCTAAGACTAGATCTTGTAAGACGAGTAATTGTTGAGATTGGTGAAAACGAAAGCGCTAGAACCGGCATAATATAACTTGCTGGAGTCTCAAGTCCAACCACTGGAAGTAAACCAAGTTTTACCGCAAACACTATCATCATCAGCATTGCTAGTAAGAATCCTGGAACAGATACGCCAATTGTAGCCAAGACCGTAATTAACGAATTAACCCATCGCTTTTTTGTTAGCGCTGAGATTATTCCAAGTCCTATGCCCACCACTATCGCAACAATAAAGGCGATAGTTCCAAGCTTTGCGGTAATTGGAAGTCTTGCCGCAATGATTTCAGTAACACTTTGACCCTTCTTAGAAATAGATACACCAAAGTCACCATGCAAGACATTACTCATGTAAATAATGTATTGTTCGCTAACAGGTTTATCTAGTCCATATTTTTTGTTAAGTGCCTCCATGGTAGCAGCTGGAATTGCCTTATTATCTCTTGAGAAAGGAGAACCAGGCATAGCTTTCATACCAAAAAAAACGATTGTCGCAAGGATGAATAATGTCAAAATTCCAAGCAACAATCTTTTTACAATATACTTAAACATCATCACACCTACCTTATAAACTATGGTTTTAATTATATTGCTAGATTATTTTTTTTCAATGATTTTTTACAATTTTTTCATAAAAAAATGAAAGATTTTCATATATTGAAAATCTTTCATTTTATATTACTTTACTATTAAAGGTTTTTACTAAAGTCTATTTCAAATAAATCTCTTGGGAAGTTAGTTAAAAATTCAGCACCA
Organism: Paratractidigestivibacter sp.; assembly: GCA_963607765.1. Lineage (GTDB taxonomy): Bacteria > Bacillota_I > Bacilli_A > Erysipelotrichales > Erysipelotrichaceae > Colivicinus. Next base: position 8,337 of record CAVDDT010000015.1, read on the forward strand.
GTCTCTGTAACAAGAATCATATCTTCAACTCTCATATAACCTTCACCCTTAAAAAACATCTTAGGTTCACTACAAAAGATCATACCAGGCTTTAGTATTAAATCATTGCCAGGAATCAAGAAAGGGACTTCATGAACTTCACTACCTATATGGTGTCCATTGCCACCTTCTTCATCTCTTTTAAAACGAAGATAATCATAGTAGCCAAGTTCTTCAACTTTATCACATATCATGCCATATAAGTCACCAAACTTCGTTTCATATGGCTTAATATTATTAACCATATATACTTCACCAGCTTGCAGGGCTTCATATCCTTTTTTAACAAGCTCAGGTGCCTTGCCATAATAAACCGTTCTGCCCCAATCACTACAATAGCCAGAATCCATATAACCAATATCGAAAGCAATCATCGTTCCTTCAGTTAGCTTGCGATCATTTTCAAATGGCTCAATGCTTGAAGCATTATCCGTATTTCTTGTTTTAAAGCCACAAGTAGGAGGGAAAGATAAATCAGCCATTCCATTAAATAGACCATAGTCCATAATCATCTTCTCAGCCTCAAACATACTCATGCCAGGTTTTAGGTGCTTACAAACATACATTACCGCATCATCTGTAAACTTAGCTAGTTTACGCATTATGGTAATTTCTTTTTCATCTTTGATTCTTCTTAAATCATCAAATAACGTTTCCACACTACTTGTCTTAATATCAGGATCTACAACCTTCAAAGTTTTCTTAAACCAAGATTCACAGTCTCTGCCGATACCAATATTTTTGCCATCGATAATGTGAGTAAGCATATCTTCAAATTGATCCATATATGAAACTACCACATCATTTAAAGTAGTATCAAAATACTTCTTTAAACTTGGAATACATAAAATAGTAGACTTTCCTTCTTTATTTACATAAATCATTGCCTCAGGAATAATATGGCTTCCCGCAATTGGCTCATCCAAATTGAAACAGTATCTTTGCCAAAAATAAGAAGTGCTCTCACTTAAATATTGAAAGTTAGCACCACTAGCGTATAAAACGCCATCTAGTCCACTATCTTTGATGGCCTTTAAACAATTCTCTCTTCTAGACATTATTTAACCTCAATTTCAAATAAATCTCTTGGGAAGTTAGTTAAAAATTCAGCACCATCTTCCGTAATTAAAACAATATCCTCAACTCTCATATACATTTCATTCTTAAACCACATCTTAGGTTCTACCGCAAAAGTCATACCAGGTTTAATCACAAAATCAAAATCCTTATTTACCATAGGAAATTCATGACAATCAATGCCAATTTGATGGCCAAGCATTTGCTCATCTTTATAACGAAGATAATCCAGCATACCAAGCTCATCAACCTTTTCCATTACTAAAGCATATAGTTCATTAATATTTGTCTTATATGGAACAATCTTGCTAGCCATATACTTAACACCTTCATTTAACGCATGATAACCCTTCTTACAAATTTCGGGTGCTTTGCCAACATAAACGGTTCTGCCCCAGTCACTACAATAGCCTTTATTCATATAGCCAACATCAAAAGCTACACCAGTTTGAGGCTGCAACTTCCATTCTCGATCATAATATTCAACATCTTCACTAGTAATAGTATTTTGTGTTTTAAACCCAACTGTAGGAGGGAAAGAAAAATCAGTCACATCATGCTTATAGCCATATTCAACCAAAAGATTCTCAGCTTCCCTTTGGCTCATACCCATTTTTAGGTTATTAACTACATACATTACCGCATCATCAGTAAATTTGCATAGTTCTCTCATGGTCTTAATCTCATCAGCATCCTTAAAACATCTGATGTCATTTAAAACATTTTCGCCATCAACTACCTCAATCTTTTCATCAATAGCCTTTAAAGTTTCTATAAGATAGTTCTTGCAGCTAATACCTACGCCAATCTTTTTCTCTTTCACAAAAGGAGCTAAAGCATCCTCAAATTGGTCCATATACGAACAAGTCACATGTCCTTCATAATTTTTTAAGAAATATTCCTTATTAACATGATTGCAGAAAATTTGATAATCGCCCTTATCATTTAAATAAAGTAAAACATCAGGCAAATTATAAGCACTAGAAAAACCCGCAATATTAGTCATGCAGCTTCTAGTCCAATAATAATCTGTAGAGTCTAATAAATATTGCAAGTTTGCACTTGGCCCATATAAAACAGCCTCTACACCATGTTTTTTTAACTCAACGATTGCTTTTTCAATTCTTTCTTTTTTCATCCACATCTACCTCTATAAGAAATATTTAAAAACTTTTAAAGACAAAAATAAATAGGAAGATGTAAATTTTTAAAATATTTTTCTGAAAGTATTTTTCATAAATAAATTACACAATCAGCCCTACATAAACAGCCAACAATAATTGTGAAATATAATATAGCACTCGATATGTTATTTGAAGTATGTTTAAACTCTTCTTAAATTTATGAATAATTAATACTAAATCAGAACTTACAAAGATGATGCAAGCTATCATGAATATCAAATTACTAAAAGATGGACTATAAATAAAATTAGAAATAGATAAACCACTTGTAAACATAATGATAAATACATAAGTAGTGCCAAGTGCTTTCATCTTCAAGCTAATATCTAATCTTTTTAAATAAGTAATCGCAAAAATAGTAAACAAAATTAGATTAAATAATATTCCCAAATAAAGAGCTTCAATATTTAATTTAATCAAGTAAATAGAAAATAAAATATGAGCAATAAGAAACGAAATAGTACCCAACACAAATATTAAATCCTTGTGCTTATTTGTAATATTCCTAAGAATCAAAACAAAATCGCCAAGCATATCTAAGCCTAAGGCTATAACTATTAGTAAACCATTTCCTTTATAGTTGTGTATTGCTAGTAAGAGGAAACAAAGCGATGCTAGTGTCTTTAAAATAACCGACAGGCCATTATGATACTTATTGTCATTTAAGATAAATAACGCATCAACAGTTATTCCAATTATTATCAGTAATAAACTCACATTATCCATAATCTAATTATAAATAAATAATATAATTAACTCATGAAAGATTTAGAAAACGCAAAGCAATTATTAAAAGATAATCTAACTTGTGTAATGGTAAAAGTTGATACTATTTATACAAGTGACCTAAAAGGTATTGCCCCACTTCTTTCCTATATTAACCAAGATATAGACATTGAAGGATTTAGTATTGCCGATAAGGTAATAGGCAAAGCTAGTGCACTACTTTGTGTATATGTAAAAGTAAAAGAAGTATATGCTGAAATATTAAGTGAAGATGGAAAGAAAACACTAGAAGAAAACAATATACCTTACTCTTATGGAACACTTGTGCCTCAAATATTAAATAAAACTGGTGATGATAAATGTCCTATGGAAAAGACAGTAGAAAATTGTGACAATCCAAAAGAAGCTGTAAAACTGCTTAATGAAAAAATAGCTAGTTTAAGAAATGGAAATAAAAAGAATTAATTCATATAGCGATAATAGATTTCATCAAGATATTCTGAATAGACACACCGCCTTTCTTGTGGATGATAAAGATCCCTATGAAATAAAAATCATTGATAAACACAAAGCAATTATAAGTGGTAAAGATCCAAGCAATTATCTAAAAGTTATCGAAGAATTTAGATACAATTGTGGTCATACTACTACTTTTTTAGATACTCAAAATAACATTATTAAAACATATCCCAAAGTAGAACTATTTAAAATAGCTATCGAAGAAATAGAACCATCTCAATTCTATATCGATGAAGATAAATTGAAAGCGGTAGAAACTTTTGTCAATAATGAAGACGATATTATTATTCCAATTGTGCACAAAGATAATCATTATATTTCAATAGATGGGCACACTAGATTAAAGGCGGCTTTAAACAAGAATATAAAATATGTTTATTACTATTTAAGTGATGAAGAAGAATATCTTTCTTATTTTTATAATGAAACTAAGAAAAGAAGCATTCATCATATAAAAGATATGCAAGTAATATCGCACAATGAATATGAGATCAAATGGAATAAATTCTGTGACAATTATTTCTCAAACAAATAAGTATGTCAATATATAGCACTAGCATAGGTTAGCTATCGCATAAAGAGGCAAATTGATTAAGTTATCTTCTTTTTTATAATTAGCCAAAGAAGATCTAATTGCATAATTTGGCTTAAATTTATCACAAAAAGTTTTCAAACTCTTAGCCTTTAAATTAGTTTCGGCTTTAACTTCGATAGGAATAATATTAGTTCCATCGTCAACCACAAAATCAACTTCACATGTGTTTTTTTCATTAGTGTAATAATAAATACCCAAATCACTTCTATTTTTTAACTGTTGGCAAACATACTGTTCCGTTAAAGAACCTTTAAATTCCACAAACAAATCATTTTTATTTAAAATAGTTTGTTCACTAACATTAGCCATACAACACAAAAGTCCTATATCATGCATAAATAATTTAAAAGCCTTTAAATCCTCATATGCTTTTAAAGGAACGCCAGCCTTATTTACACGGTGAGCTTTATAAACCAGTCCACAATCGCTAAGCCACATTATCGCTGTTTCAAAGTCTTTGGCTCTAGCACCTTCCCTAATTAAGCCATATATAAATTTTTTATTTTCCTTAGCTAATTGAGAAGGGATACTATTAAAAACCATCCTAATTTTAGGGACTATATCACTTGGCGCATGCTTAAAAAAATCCTGTTCGTAAGCCATCAGAATTCTTCTTTGGATGTCTTTCACATTGTTAAAGTTGCCATCACTCACAAAACTATTTACAACTTCTGGCATTCCTCCAACAATATAATATTGTTTTAAAGTTTCGATATAGTCATTGCTAAAGGCATTAATCAGTTCATAATCTTTTTCAATTAATAATTTTGCGAATTGTTCCTTATTAATAGCTCTTAAAAATTCAACATAAGACAAAGGATACAAATTCAAAAACTCCACTTTTCCAACAGGGAAAGAAGTGCCTTGGTGCAAAGCTATACCAAGAAGAGATCCTGCACAAATAATATCGTATTCAGGAGCGTTTTCATTGAAATACTTCAAAGATTCCAAGGCATTAGGAACTTCTTGTATCTCATCAAAAATTATCAAAGTAGATGTAGGCAATATTTTCTCATTAGAGTACAATTCAAGTCCTTTTATTAAACGTTCTATATTGTAATCCAACGAAAACAAGTTTGTCATTTGAGTATTACTATCAAAATTTATATAAACAACATTGTCGTAAGCTTCTTTACCAAATTCCTTCATAAGCCAAGTCTTTCCAACTTGCCTAGCTCCCTCGATAATTAAAGGCTTTTTATTCTTTTTGCTTTTCCATTTATATAAATCATTAATCGCATCTCTATACATAAAGTATCTCCTGTAATCCTATTTTACATTTTTTCCTAGGAAAAAATGTAAAGTTTCACACTTTTTACCATGAAAAAGTGTTTTATACTACATTATCTCTACAAAAAAAGACTGATTATTTCAGTCTTTTGTCTAATTTAATTGAAAGAGATGTGCCAATCTTTTGAATAAGTTGTACAAGTAGTACAAGTACCACAACAGCACAAATCATAATTCCATATTTATATCGATAATAACCATAGTTAATCGCAATCTTACCTAGGCCACCGCCACCAACAATACCAGACATAGCCGTATATCCTAGTATTGTAGTTAATGCTAAGGTAACATTACTAATAAGACTTGGAACCGCCTCTTTCAATAATACTTTAGTAATTATTTGAAAAGGAGTAGCGCCCATTGACTTAGCCATTTCAATAAGATTTGGATCAACTTCTCTTAAAGAACCTTCCACAAGTCTAGCAATAAAAGGAAATGCCGCTACCACAAGTGGAACAATTGAAGCCGTTGTACCTACTGTAGTACCCACAATTAATCTAGTAAGAGGAAATACTACAATTACTACGATAAGAAATGGAATAGATCTTAAGATATTGATTAAGACATCAAGCAACTTAAGAAGCCATTTAGGAATAGGCATAATGCCATTTTCACTGCCCACAAACATAAGTGTTCCAAGAGGTAAGCCAATTACTACCGCAAAAAAAGTAGCCAAGAAAGTTGCATAGATTGTTTCCCATAAAGCTAGTGGAAACTGTTCTACTATCATAGTCAATAATTCACTATCCATAAATGTCAAACACCTCACTAGTTACACCATCTACTGCATTTAAATAAGCTAGTGCCTCATTCATTTCTCTTTCATCTTTAACCCCAATAAGCATTGAACCATACGCAGAATTATTAATATTTCTAATAGAGGCATACATAATATTAGCTGCAATGCCTTTATCAATAGCTAGAGAAGTAAGAAGAGGTTTACCAGTAGAAGAACCGCCATTGAAGACAATTCTTATTACCTTTTCATCGGTTTTAATAAGCTCACTACTGCTCTCCATTTCAGGGAAAACAAGTTTCTTAGCCGCAAGAGACTTAGGATGAGAGAATACTTCAGAAACCTTTCCCGTTTCAACAACTTCGCCCTTATCTAAGATTGCCACCTTGTTGCAAATGTTTTCAACAACGCTCATTTGGTGAGTAATAATAACTACTGTGATATTCATCTTTTGATTAATTTCTCTAATTAAATCTAAAATTTGATTGGTAGTAGTAGGATCTAGAGCACTTGTTGCCTCATCACATAACAATATCTTTGGATTACTTGCAAGAGCTCTAGCTATTGCAACTCTTTGTCTTTGACCACCTGACAACATTGATGGATAAGCATCCGCTTTATCCTTTAAGCCAACTATATCAAGAAGTTCTAACGCTCTTTCTTTTGCCTTGTTTTTGTCTTCTTTAACAAGTTCTAGAGGAAACATTACATTCTTAAGACAAGTAGATTGCATAAGAAGATTGAAACTTTGGAAAACCATTGTAACATCTCTTCTAAGTTCCAATAATTCCTTATTGTTTAAATTATTTAAAGCCTTGCCATCAATAATAACTTCACCACTATCAGGCTTTTCTAAAAAATTAAGACATCTTACTAAAGTAGATTTGCCAGCGCCAGACATTCCGATAATGCCATAGATATCGCCGTCTTCAATTTTTAAACTAACGTTTTTAAGTGCTTCAACATTAGCTGAAGCACTCTTAAATGTTTTAGATAGATTATTAATCTCAATCATTTTTATTTAGAAAATACATCTAAAGAAGTAGTTTTGCCACCATATAAGCCCATTGGCTCAACGTGAATAGCAGAAACAGAAACTAGATGAGTACCATTTTCTTCATTGAAGTTTTCAAGATAAGGAAGATGTTGGAAATAGTTAGCATCAACTTCACCTGACTCAACAACGTTATTAGGTTGAACATAATCAGTAAATTCAATGATATCTAATGTAATGCCCTTAAAACCAAGAATCTCTTTAGCAATCTCTAAGATTTCTGCATGAGGAGTTGGAGAAGCTGCAACAGTAATTGTTGTGCCGTTTAAGGCATCATAATCAACACTTTGGTCAAATCCATCAGTTAATAATTCAGGTTCTACAACTGAAATAACCGAACCATCATAATTATTTGTAATAAACTTTTCAACTTGTTCAGACTCTAAAGCAGCCTTTAAAGCTAAAATCTTAGGCTCATTTTCATTTCCTTCTTTTACAGCTAAGATATTAGAATAAGCAGAATAAGAACCCTCAAGAACAAGCGCATCAGTATTTGGAGAAAGTCCTGCATCGATCGCATAGTTTGAATTAATTACAGCGAAATCAACATCTTGTAAGATATTAGGAATTTGAGCAGCCTCAACTTCTTGAATATCAACATTATAAGGATTCTCTTCAATATCATTCTTAGTAGCCGTAATACCAGCGCCATCTTTTAGTTTGATAATGCCATTGTTTTCAAGAAGCAATAAAGCTCTTGCCTCATTAGTAGTGTCATTTGGAACCGCAATAGTAATTGTCTTGCTAGAAGAACTATCACTATCGCTGCTGTTTGAACTAGAACTACATGCTACTAACCCTAAAGTTAACGCACAAACCAATAATAGAGTAAATAATTTTTTCATTGTCTATACCTCCTAAATTACTTTTAATAGTACTGTTTAAGAAACAAAAAAGTCGCCCACAAAGGACGACTATATATAACCGTGTTACCACCTTAATTTGTGTATTTCTACACCTTCTTCAAGTACTATCATACTCTAGCACTATAACGTGTGCACTACGTCCATTACTCGTCGTAATAGAGGCTCTTTAGACCATATTCTCTTAAGTTTCCATATCCTATTTCACCAAACTAGGACTCTCTACAACTTCCCCTTAAGGTACTCTTCTCTTCATCGCCTTGTCTATATTCTCTTATTAAGAAAGAGATAAGTCAATACATTTTCAGAAAAATATTCTAATTATTTTCAATGATTTTCAAGACGCTATGATAAAAACCATCATCCTTGCAATCTAAAGTAATGTGTTTGGCATGTGCTTTAATTAAATCATTCGCATTGCCCATCGCATAAGATTCATAAACATTCTCAAACATCGAAAAATCATTATCACTATCACCGAAAACAGCTAGTTCATCCTTATTAAACTTATACTTTTCCATTAATTCAACTAAACCGTTATACTTATTTCCGCCCTTTACAATAATCTCAATATTATTTTTATTGGAACTTGTGGCATACACTCCATCTATTTGTTCAATTTGTTTTCTAATTAAACTAATTAAATCAAAGTTTTTTCCATCCATTACCTCAATCTTACAAATAGGAAAATTAATATCCTCTATTCCATTAACTCTTTCCACATTATTAAAAAAGCCAAGTCCAAATACACTTCTATCAGTATCAAAACTATTGATTAATTGATCATATTTAACTACATATCTCTTATATGCGGTATAAAACATATACCCAATATCATATTTATCTAAAACAGCAATCACTTTTCTTAAAGCTGCATCACCTATATTAGTCATAGAAATAATATTATTATCTTCATCCACCACCAAAGGACCATTGCCCATTACCTTAGGGCATCTTACCCCCCTTAAATCAAGAAGCTCTAGCTCTTGTAGGTTTCTACCGGTCGCAATCACAAAAAGAATATTATTTTTCTCAAGAAGCTTAATAGCCTTTAAATTATTATCAGACAGTTTGCCCTGATACAACAAGGTACCATCTAAATCACTCGCAATACATTTAATCATGAAAAAATTTTATCACATGCGTTATCATTTAAGTATGAACTTTGACTATCACGTTCACTCTTATTTTTCCGATGATTCAAGTGAACCAATGGAAAATCAAATTAAACAAGCGATTAATCTTGGCATAGAAGAAATATGTTTTACTGAACATGTAGACTATGGGATCAAAAGAGACTTCGATGATCCAAGAGGCATTGAAACAATTACAATCAATAATGAACAGATGCAATTATCTAATTGTGACTATCCTAATTATTTTAAAGAGTTACACACTCTAAAAGAGAAATATCATAATCAAATCAAAATTAAACAAGGACTTGAGTTTGGCGTTCAATCTCACACAATAGATCAATACAACACTCTTTTCAATAAGTATCAAAATGAATTAGACTTTATCTTATTTTCCATGCATCAAGTAAATGATCTGCAATCATGGAATCAAGATGCTCAAAGAGGAAAAACACAAAAAGAATACAATGATGAATACTATAACGAGATTCTCAAATGTATTAAAGTATATAAAAACTATTCGGTATTAGCACATCTAGACTTAATGACTAGATATGACTTAAATGGCCCCTATCCATTTGAATACGAAAAAGAAATCATTACTGAAATACTTATACAAGCAATCAAAGACAACAAAGGGATAGAAGTAAACACTTCGAGCCATAGATACAAATTAAAGGACACTACTCCATCAAAAGATATCTTAAAACTATATAAAGAGCTTGGTGGAACTATTATAACCGTAGGGTCTGATGGACATAATGTAAAAGATTTGGGCAAATATATTAAAGAAACCTACTCTTTATTAAAAGAACTAGGCTATACTCATGTATGCACATTTGATAAGATGAAACCAATTTTTCATGAAATAAAGGAGTACTAATGAAAACAATAAGAGTTGTTGCAGCACTAATGATTGAAAACGATAAGGTATTAATCGCAGCTAGAAAGAAAGGCGATTTTGCTGGATTGTATGAATTTCCTGGTGGAAAAATAGAAGAAGGCGAAACGCCAGAAGAAGCTTTAAAAAGAGAAATTATGGAAGAAATGGAAATTGAAATCTCTGTTGATTCATATCTAATGACAAGAGAATATGATTATCCTAATTTTCATTTATCTATGGAATGCTTTATTTGTACACCTTTATCAAATCATATTCATTTAAACGATCATCTAGGCTACAAATGGATAGAAATAAAAAAAGACGCCTCAATCAACTGGGTACCAGCTGATGAAGCTATCTTTGAGAATCTAATTTCTCATCATCAATCTTAGTAGTTAAATAATTATAGATTTCATCCTTAACAGGAGTCTCTAAGTCATAATATATTTCAACTATATTAACGCCATCAACAGTCTTAGTTTGAATGGCGTTTTTATATTTAACTTCGCCAAGATAGTAGAAATCAGTTTCGCCTTTAATTTTATTTATAAACAAATGAACCTTCATGTTATTTTCGGCCTGTTTCTTTAATCTAACTATTTCAGGTGAATCTAGTGTACGTTTGTTTTTAGACATACAAATAATTTGGCTATTGTCAATAAACCTATCCTCATACATTAGCTCTTTCTTAGTATTATTTAGATCTTTATTGTAAGTAACATAAACCGCCATTGTATTAGAAATAGAATCATATTTATAACCACCAATGTTTTGCCCGTTCTCATTTTGATTCCAATTCAATAATCGGCATACATCTTTTCTTGTATAACGAGAATATAAAACCAAATCTGTCCCATCATAAGTATTCTTATATTTAATTTCATTATTTTTTCTAGCATAAGAAATGATTTTTCTAATCTCAGAAACAAAATTTTCATCCTTTAAACATTTCACAAAAGTTTCGTTAGGATTTATATACGAACCTTCTTTTAGTATTTTCTTATTATGGTAACGTTTTCGTTCTGTATCTTGCATAAAAGAAGAATTTAAGTATTTGAATGCACATTCATCCCTTAGAGTCATCTTTGTTTCCAAAGGCTTTCCATCAAGAATTTTTTCTATATACTCTAGTTCATTCATTCTTTTTCCATTTAAAAATTCAATAGATATATAGTTTAAATAATCAATCTCATCATCATTAAAGTATGTTTTATAATCAGGTTCATTTTTCAATAAAAACATATGATAACTATAATATTTTGTATCAGTATTAATTATCGAATTTAAATCTATGGTGTCATAAGCCAAGTAATCATCATAATCAGGAATTCTTCCGAGCATTTTCCTTAAATTTTTATACTCATTTAAAATAACTTTGTTATTAGAAATATTATTTGTATTTATAGATTTAAAGATTTCCTCTTTAACAATTTCATCAAACTCAATAGTAGTAGTACCTGGAGTTAAAACAGGCGCTTCATTAATAAAATGACGATAGTTCTCTTTTTGGTAGCTCTTATCGCCAGATAAGGCAATTGGAATCAAATAATTATTCTTATAGTTTGCAATAAAATCTATGACATTTACATATTCCTTGTTGTCCGTTTTTCTAAGTCCTCTGCCTAGTTGTTGGATGAAGACTATTGCACTATTAGTAGGCCTAAGCATGATTATTTGATTAACTTCAGGTATATCAACACCTTCATTTAAGACATCAACAGAAATCAAATAGTTTAGATTTCCACTCTCTAAAAGTTCTATTTTATGCTCCTTTTCTTCATCAGAATCTCCCCCACTAACAACAGCAGTTTTCCATCCTTTTTGATTAAATTTATTCGATAATTCAAATGCCTCTTTAATCCTACTTACAAAAATTAAGCCTTTAACTTTGTCACCAGAATTGCCAAAATATTCAGCCTTTTCTTTTACTAGTTCAACTCTTTTATCAGAAACTAGTGAATTGAATAGTTTCTCATCAGTTGTTTTTTCATCAACAGTAAAATCATTTACACCAAAGTAATGAAACGGACACAATAAATCATAATTTAGCGCATCTTGTAGTCTAATCTCATAGGCAATATTATGATCAAACAAGCCAAAAATATCGCCATCATCGCTTCTTTCGGGAGTTGCCGTCATGCCGAGCAAAAACTTTGGCTTAAAATAGTTCAATACTTTTAAATAAGAATTACTAGAACTATGATGAGCCTCATCTATAACCATATAATCAAATTCATTAGGGCTAAATTGAGTTAAATTATTATCTTTAGTTAATGTTTGTATGGATGCAAAAACAAAGTCTTTATCAAATTCTTTATGTCCACCTTTAAATATCGTTGAACTAATGCTTCCAAAAACTTTCTCAAAAGTCTCTTTCGCATCGTTTAATAGTTTTTCTCTATGAGCTATAAACAATACTTTTTTAGGCTTAAAATTATATGCATCAAAAGCACTTAAATAAGTTTTACCAGTACCTGTAGCTGATATTAATAATGCCTTTGTTTGATGATTTTCCCTTAAAGATTCAAGATTGGCCAAAGCTTCTCTTTGCATCTTATTGGGAGTTATCTTTAAAGATTTTTGGTATTGTTTATTTTCAATAAAAGGCTTGTTTGTTTCATAAACCCTAGAGTATTCTTCAATCCAACTATCAGTTAAATCAATACAATCTTCATTCCATTCTTTATTTACTTCATCCAATATTTCTCTTATAAACAAGCCATTTTCGTAAGAACTAGTCAAAACATTCCATTCTGTATTTTGTTTAAGCGCACCATCAGTTAGATTAGAACTACCAATTAGTACACGATATTCTAATCCTCTTCTGAAAATATATCCTTTCGCATGAAAATTGTCTTTAGCAAATATTTTTACTCTTACATCATCATTTTGAATCTTTAAAAGTTCTTTAAATACCTTTGGATTATTAAAAGAAAGATAATCGGATGTAATAATCTTACCCTTAACATTCCTTTTTCTTATATCTAGTAGAGCCTGCTTAAGCATTACCAATCCAGCATCAGTAATAAAAGCTACATTGAATATAAACTCATCGCACGCTCTAAGTTCCTTAGATAGAGTACTATATACATTAGTTTCATTTAATCTATTAACAATAAGCTTAGTAGCGTGTTTGCCAGAAGATGTTTCTCCTTTTAGGGAGTCAATTAAATTGTTCTCACCCAAAAAGCTTGATAAGACATCACGCGTAATATCTAGTTTAAGTTCTCTATACTCATCTTTATTCATTAGATAAATTATCTGATATTTTTTTAATTATGTTAAGCTAAAGAAAAAACGAGGTTAAATATGACAAACAAGATTATCGATATGCATGCACATTACTTATCTATAGAATATCTAGATTTCCTAAATAAACATGGTGCACTACTAGAAGATGGATTTCCTCTTCCAAATTATGATTTAAATTCACACAAAGAATTAATGGACAGCTTAGGAATAAAATATTCTTTATTATCCGTTTCTACTCCTCAACCATATTTTAGTGATGATGAAAATAGTTCTATTAAATTATGTCATCAACTTAATATTCAAATGGCTAATGTCAAACAAAACAATAAAAATTTTGGTTATATGGGAATATTACCTCTTCCAAATGTTGAAGCATCTATTAAAGAAGCGATCTATTTATTAGATGAAATGAACGCAAATGGAATTAAATTAGCTAGCAATTCTAGAGGGCTTTATCTTGGCAATGAAGCGTTGGATCCTTTAATGGAAGAATTAAACAAAAGAAACGCTATAGTTAGTATTCATCCACACAGACCAGAGCCAATCCAAGAAAAGGTTTTTTCTGCCGGGCCTGTTCCCTTATTTGAGTTTTTGTCCGATACCACAAGGGCAGTGCTCAATTTAATCGGAAACAACATTATATTAAGATACCCAAATATAACTTGGATTGTTCCTCATTGCGGATCATTTTTGCCAAATATCTATGATCGATTCATAGGCATATCAAAGGTTTTAAACAACATTGATGAAGAAATAGTAAGAGAAAGTTTTAAAAGACTATATTATGATTTATCTGGAAATCCAGCTCCCAATCATATGTAATGGTTATTAACCATTACCAATTATAGCCATCTACTATATGGAAGTGATTTTCCTTTTACTCCTAATGACCAAATCAAAAATAACTTAAATAAGTTACTAGATATCTTAAATGATCACAAAGAAGATGTCTTATACAACAACGCTAAGGAATTATTAAAGCTATAATATAAACATGAAACTTAAAATTATCTTAGTAATATTTTTATTACTAAAGTTCCTATGGGAACAACTTCTTGTACATCTTACTTGGGTTCAAAGAAACAAGCCGCTTCCTGAAATAGTAAGTCACATTTATTCCAAAGAAAGATATGATAGCTATATTTCTTATAAAAAAGAATATAAGAAAGTTAATCTAATAACCAATCTATTTTCATTAGCTATTGAAATAATAATTATCTTATCTAATTTCTATACACTATTTGACTATTCTAATCCATATTTATGTGTTGTTTTAACTCTATTGGTAACAGAAATAATTTCCAAGGCAATAGAAATACCTCTTGATTATTACTCCACCTTTAATATTGAAGAAAAATATGGGTTAAATAAAAAGACAAAGAGAGAATGGCTAAAAGATATTTTATTAAATCTTGTTATGGAAATAATAATGTCTATTGTCTTATACGGTTTTATTGTCTTTGTTTGTTCAAATATACAAGAATGGACAAATAATTTTGAAATAAACTATGCACAATCATTTATCTTCTGCCTTTTAATCGCATTAGCTTTCTTTGCGATAATGGTATTACTATCACTATTATCACTGGTCATGTTAAAAGTTCAATACAAATTTACTGAAATGGAAGACAATGACTTAAGAAAAAAAATAGAGGGTTTCTTAAGTGAATCAAAAAAGAAAGTAAAGCACATCAAAGTATACAACGAATCAAAAAAATCTACTTCTAAGAATGCTTTCTTGTTGAAACTATTATGGTATAGAGAATTCGGCATAGCCGATAATTTCTTAAACGAGAATGCAGAAGACGAACTTTTAGCTGTTCTTCTACATGAAATCGGGCATCTTAAACATAAAAAGAATATTTATAACTATTTAAAATATTTGTTTATTCTACTTATTTTTATGTTCTTTGTATGGCTAATTCCAAACGCAAGGTACATCATAGATATCAATGCTTATGTTAATAATTCTTTTAATCTAAAATATACAAATTATATTCTTTCAACAAGCATACTAGTTTATGCCTATACACCACTTAGCTTAATAATGAGCATATTTAATAATTATGTTTCTTGTAAAGAGGAACAAGAAGCTGACTTTAATGCGGTAGACCATGGTTATGGACAAGCACTAATTGATACTTTTACTAAGCTATCTAGTGATGAGCTAATCGATGTTAATCCTCATCCTTTTGTGGAACTAGTAGAATATGATCATCCAGGGATGTATAGAAGAATTAGTTATATAAAAAACAGACAAAAAGCAAAGAAATAATAGCTGTGCTGGATATCATATAATAATATTGAAAAGATGTGAATATTTATGGACGATATCCTTTTGTATCATGGAAGTGGCGAAATATCGAGAACTGTTTTTTGGGAGCTTGCAAAATTCAAACATCCAATCCACCAAATTAGTTTTCATACACTGGAAGCATTAGATTGCCTTGAATTCGAAAGGGGTGATTTCATAAATGAAACTAAATAAAGATGATTTATTTTATTTTTGTTCAATGATTGAATATACGGGAAGAAAAACAAAAAACCATCGGAAAGACGTTATTTCCAAATTAAGTGATAATGATATAGAGCACGAGCTAAGTGTAGCATGTGTTAACCATTGCTTATCTTTTGATCAAGTTTGTGATGAATGGATTGAAAAATATAAAATTGAAAATGGCAGTTATGATTCAATTAACGAATGCAAATACACTGTTCCATCTTATACGTCAATAGGAAAAGTATATCAAAGATTAGTTCTAGACACCTTAGATTCAGATGATGAATTAATTTCAACAATAAGAAAAGTATTTAACTCATTTATTATTGATGACATTACTTTCTTTAATTCAAATATATATTATAGTAATCCTGATTATTTAAAGTGTTCTTATCAAGAAGGAAAATTATTGGATTAGTAAAAACAAGATTAGGCAACTAACCTTGTTTTTTTAAGTTTGCTTCTTATCTTATCAATTATAGGAGCACACAAAAATATAGTAGCCACAAAAGCAATTAGCTTTAAATCTAGCCTATCATTAGGGATAACGTTAACACCATAATCAGATATTTCGGGAGTCATCTTAAAGACAATCGCCATTATAAAATAAACCAGTGTGCAAACATATAAATGCCAAATATATAGTACTAAAGTTCTTTGGCCAAAGTATTTCAATACTTCAACATTAGGAGCAATAGACTCCAACAACTTCATGAGGTAGAAAAGCAAATATGTGCCACTTATCCCATATAAGAAACTTGCAAATACGCTCGCTGTTCCATAACTACCATAAAAGCTCATGTTCAAATATATATCTGTTTGGCCACTTATCAAAAAGGCAATGTACAATGCCGCACATATAGCACAAGCAATAGAATGCCGTGTATTAATCTTGAAAACATCTCTTTGTTTAAAGCGATAGCCAACAATCATGCAAGCGCAAACATATCCCCCAATAGATAGACAATATGGCAATTGAAATCCAAGGACAACATCCACACACGCAATAAGCAAACATATAAAAATCATGATGAAATCATGCCAATCTTGTTTTCTAATTTTTTCAAGATAAATATAAAAAAGAATTGATCCAACAAACATTGCCACAAAAAACCACAAATGGCAATTTAAAGGAAGCATCACATCAATACTTTTCTCACCAAAATCAACATAAGTTGGCATTTTAATAAATTTGGTTAAAAAATTGAGCTTAGGCAAATTAGGAGAACCATAAAACATGTAGACCAATGTTGTTGATATAACCGTTTTATAATCAGCATAGCCAAAATATGATCCCCTAAATAATTCAACTAGTCCACTAAAAAACATCAATGACCAAAAAGGCAATAAAAGATTTTTAATCTTTTTATATATTAAATTGCTCAAAGTGTCTTTTTTTCTAACATGCATATAGCCGGTTATTAAGAAAAAAGCCGGCATCGCAAAGTACATCGAATGAGTAACAACATCAACAGATACAATATGATGGAAAACCACCCAAAATATCATTATCGCCCTAGCATAATCAATAAAAACTTCCCTTTTCATGTAAACTGCCCTATAAAAAATTATAAACAAAAAGACCATCCATTGGATGATCTTTTCTTTCTCTCTTGAATAATAGTAAGAAACTGATTATCTCTTTGAGAATTGAGGAGCACGTCTTGCACCCTTCAAACCATACTTCTTACGTTCTTTAGCACGAGAATCACGAGTTAAGAAGCCAGCAGCTTTTAGTACTGGTCTATAATCTTCTCCAGCTTCAAGTAATGCTCTTGCGATACCATGACGCATAGCACCAGCTTGACCTGCAAGACCGCCACCATAAACATTGATATTGATGTCGTATTGACCATCAGTGTTTGTGATAACAAGTGGTGATTTAACAACCATTCTTAAGACTTCTTGTGGTAAATATTGTTCTAGAGGTTTTTCGTTTACTGTAATTACGCCAGTACCAGGTGCCATATAAACACGAGCTACTGATGATTTACGTCTACCTGTTCCAAGGTATGTTACATTTGTTTTCTTCTTAGGCATTAGATTTCTCCTTACTTAAGCTCCATTGGCTTTTGTGCTGTATGAGGATGATTTTCACCTTCATATACAAATAAGTGAGTTCTCATACGATCGCCCAACTTGTTATGTGGAAGCATACCTTGAATTGCATGTTCCACTAGCTCAACTGGATGTTCCCTCTTCATTTGACCAATACTACTACTCTTAAGACCACCTGGATACATAGTGTGGTGATAATAGATCTTCTTGTTCTCTTGGTCGCCACTATAGACAACCTTGTCTGCGTTGATTACAACAACGTAATCACCGCAATCAACGTTTGGTGTGTAAGTAGGCTTGTTCTTACCTCTAAGTACATTAGCAACCTTAGTTGCAAGTCTACCTAAAGTTTGACCATTAGCATCGATTACATACCAATCTTTCTTGACTTCTTCTGCTTTAAGCATTGTAGTCTGACGCATATAATTTTTTACCTTCTTTCTTGTCTTACCGGGACAGGAAGCATTTTATGCCCAATAATTATATATTAAATACAATATTATTTTCAATAATAACTTTAAAATGTGCGCTACATCTTAGACATTTTATTGATGTACTCTTTGCATTTTTCTTCCAAGAGTTTAAAATCGCAACATCTTTCTCTGACATTAATTGGAAGAAAATTTTTGTCATACTGCATTTTAAATTTCTTAATCTTTGAAAATAGCTTGCTTTTATTATCGTTGATATATGTAGTTTGATCTTCTATTAAAATTTTATATTTTTCGTCATTAACCTTTGGCAATACTTCACTTATACATTCAATCGGAGTGGGAATCATATTGTTGATATTAACTATACCAAGTTTTCCATCATCAATTTTAAACACATCTATTGCCTTATTGCTCATCAATTGATGCTTTTTCTTAGGGGAAGATAAGGGTGCAAAATAATTTAGTCCATCAAAAGTATAAACAATTCCTATATAGGGCCTTGTTGTATCCTTGTTATACGCCACCTTAGTGTCAAACTTTCTTAAATAATTAATATATCCTTCATCAAGATAGTAAATTTTTAGCGTCCTCATAATATCTCCTTTCCAAGAAAATAAAAGCTAGGTAGTTAACCTAGCCAACTTTTTTAACTCCCTACTATGGCAAGGGTATTCCAACTTTTTATATAATTAAAAGTTGCCTTCATTTAATACTATTAAAATATATCATTTTTGTATTTTATTGTAAATTAAACTG